>JAEWJO010000783.1 GCA_023386455.1 Pseudomonadota bacterium
GGCACGAACACGACGGCCGAGACCAGGTAGACGAACGCCTGCTCGAGAATGGAATCGGTCATGCGACCTCCCGGGGAGCGAGCACGGCATCGAGCTCGAGTGCGAGGTTCTGCGCGCGGGCCGCCGCGTCGAGGTCGATGCCATCATCGCGCAGCGCGACGAGCAGGCGGCGATAGTTCTCGCGATGCTGTGCCATGTCGGCCTCGGTGCGGACGCGCAGCGACGAGTGGATGGCGAATGGCGCGAGGTAGCGCATGCCGCACAGATGCGCCGTCTGATCGAACGGCGACAGGAGCTCGCGCACCGAGAACCGGTTGTAGCCGGCGTGCTGGTACGCGGTCGCCGGGCCGCCGGTCGTGATCGCGTTCAGCATGACCTTGCCGCGCAGGTGCGTGCCGCCCTCGCCGTACGCCCAGCCGTGCTCGAGCACGAGGTCCTGCCACTCCTTCATGATCGACGGCGACGAGTACCAGTAGAACGGATGCTGGAACACGACGACATCGTGCTCGACCAGGAGCTTCTGCTCGAACCCGACGTCGATGTTCATCGTCGGGTACGCCTCGTAGAGGTCGTGGATCCGGACGTTGTCGATGCCCTCGATCGCCTCGACGAGCCGCCGGTTCACGCGCGACCGCTCGAGCACGGGGTGCGCGAACAGGACGAGGACTCGGCGCATTTCTCAGTGCGTACGTGACCTGGGGCGCGCCTGTCAACTGACCGAACCGTCAGGCACACACGCTGCATGATCCGTACGTATGCACCCCTCGATCGCTGAAAGAGCGGCCTACGGCACTCCGCTGGATCCGGTCGCCGACGACACACCGATCCACCTCGTCCCACGGTCGGGGACCGCCCTGCTCGGCCGCATCCTGATCTCGGGCATCTTCCTGCTCAGCGGCTTCGCGAAGCTGACCGACCCCGCGGGCGCGATCGGATACATGACCGCGCAGGGGATCCCGTACGCCGAGATCCTCGTCTACGTCGCGGGTATCGGCGAGCTGCTCGGCGGCGTCGCGGTGCTGTTCGGCTTCTTGTCGCGGCTCGCCGCGCTCGGCCTGTTCGTGTTCCTCATCCCGACGACGTTCTACTTCCACTCGTTCTGGACGATGAGCGGCGCCGAGGCGAAGACCCAGATGGTCAACTTCATGAAGAACCTGGCGATCATGGGCGGCCTGTTGACGCTGTTCGCACACGGCCCCGGCCGGTTCTCCATCGACGCGCGCTTGCGCGGCCCGCGGGAAGCCTGATCGGCGAATCAGCCGTAGTGGTACGCCGACAGTCGCAGACCGGCGAACGTGCCGTTGTATGCGATCGACCCGCGGTCGGCCCCGGCAGCTCCCGCGATCACCATCAGCGGGAGCAGGTGCTCTTCGCGAGGGTGCGCCGCGCGTGCCGCCGGCGCCTCGCTCCACGCCTCGAGCTTGCGATCGCGCTCGCCTGGCTCCGCCGTCGCTGCATCGCGCAGCCACGCGTCGAATGTCTCGGCAACCGGCTGCGAGCGAGGATCGCGGAACGCGCGCAGGTTGTGGAACGTCATTCCACTGCCGATGATGAACACGCCCTCGTCGCGCAGCGGCGCGAGCGCGCGCCCGATCGCGAGGTGCTCCGCCGGATCGAGCCCCGCCTTCAGCGACAGCTGGATCGTCGGGATATCGGCATCGGGATACGTCAGCTTCAGCGGGACGAACGTGCCGTGATCGAAGCCGCGCGCGCCGTCGGTCGACGTCGCGATGCCGGCCTTGCCGAGCAGCTCCTGCACGCGTGCCGCGAGCGGCGGCGAGCCCGGCGCCGACCACTGGATCTGGTACGACGCCGGCGGGAATCCGTAATAGTCGTAGAGCATCGGTGGCGCGGTCGCCGTCATCACGGTCGGCACGCGTTCCTCCCAGTGCGCCGAGATCACGAGCAGCGCCTTCGGCGGCATCTTCGGCAGCGCCTTCACCGATCGCAGGTACGCGGCGAGCCCGTCGGCGTCCTCGAGATTCCACCCGATATCGACAAACGGCCAGGGTCCTCCACCGTGGGGCAGGAACACGACCGGCATTCGATCCGCACTCATCTTGGCCTCACCTTTCTCGCAGGCCGTTCCGAGCACCGCGATCCCGGTCGCGCCGAGCGCGGCACCGAGGATCTGTCTGCGGGTCGGATCCGACATCACTCCATCGTGATGACCGTCGCGAACCCGTGCAAGCGACTCGCTCGCTACACACTGTTCGATCGGCCCTCGCCGCCGAACAGACCGTCTTAGCGAGCGCCCGCCGCCGGCACGCCGACCGATGCGTCTGCGCGCCGTCGCGTCGCACGAAGTGTCGCGTCGGCCTTCGCGACCAGCGCCTCGCGGATCTTCGCGACCCGGTGCGGCGGATGTCGGAAGAAGTTGCGATCGAGTGCGGGATCCGTCGCGTACGCGCGCGCGATCTCGAGCTCGTCCCATGCGGTCGGGAATGCCGGGTACTCGAGCGGCGGCTCGGCGAGCCACCAGCCCGTGAACCCGAACCGCTCGTGGTTCTGCTCGTAGACCTGCGTGCCTGGATACGGCACGACGACTCCACGTGCGTTGAACCCGCCCGCGATGTCGACCGCGCGCTCGATGAATCCGATCGTCGCGTCGAGCTCGGCATCGGTCTCGTCCGGCCAGCCGAACATCAGGTTGACGACGCTGTGAATCCCGAGCTCGGCGCACCACTCGAGCACCTGCAGCACGCGCTCGACGGTCACGCCCTTGCCGATCCGCACGAGCATCCCCGGGTCGGCGCTCTCCATGCCGATGTCGATGCCCGCGCACCCTGCCCGCTTCATGTCGGCGAGCACCTCGCGCTCGAGATGGGCCGGATGCGCCGTGCACGTCCACCACACCGGCGCGCCGATGCCGGCGATCGCGTCGCACAGCTCGCGCACGCGCCGGCGGCCGACCGCGAACGAGTCGTCGAAGAACGAGAAGCCGACGCTGCCAAACCGCTCGCGCAGATGTGCGATCTCCGCCGCGACCGATGCGGCGCTCCGGTACCGGAACCGCCGCCCGGTGACGTCGTTCGAGCAGAACGTACAGGCCGCGGGACAGCCGCGGCTCGACAAGAGACCGGCCGGCGGCATCGCGTGCGTCGCGCCGTACCACGCCGGATCGAAGAGATCGAGCGCGGTCAGCGGCGGTGCCAGCCGATCGAGCTCGGTATTGAACGGTCGCTCCGGGTTGTGGCGAACGATGCCGCGATCGCGCCACGACAGCCCGGCGATGTCCGCCGCTGCACGCCTGCCGTCGACGACATCGGCCAGCTCGACGAGCGCGTCCTCGCCCTCGCCGCGGATGACGCGATCGAAGCCATGCGCGAGCGGCTCGGCCGGCACGATCGTCGCGTGCGGTCCGCCGGCGACGAGCTCGAACCACACCCCGTCGCGACGCGCGGATGCGAGCGCTGCGGCGAGCGCGTACGCCGGCTGCACGTGCAGCGTCTTCAGGTGCACGCCGACGAGATCCGGCGCGAACGCGCGCACCCGCTCGACGATCGCCGCATGATCGCGGCTCGCGAACGGCGTCGACGCGTCATGGATCGCGACCTCGTGCCCGCCCTCGCGCAGCGCCGCGGCGAGGTGACAGAACGAGAGCAGCGGCGTCTTCACCGGCTCCGGTGATGGCGGATTCACGAGGAAGACGCGCGCCATGTCCGTCTACGGTAACACCACCGGCACGAGGGTGAACGCGGACGTTTCGATGCCGGGCGATGCCGCGCAGATCGCCTGCGCCGCCCCGGGAATCGCATCGAGCGTCGCGAGGCGAAGCCGGTATCCGGTGCCGCCTGCCCCGCCGAGGATCGCGCCCGCGACCTGCGGCGGCAGCCAGTAAGAGGGGTCGACGACGTCGACCTCGCCGGAGCGCGGCCGGCTCACGGCGCAGCGTACGGCGTCGATCGTGATCGTCGCGTCGGGCACCGCGCTTCGTGCGCGAAACGACCCGGCGATGCGCGTGTTCTCGAGGCACATCGCACGCAGCGCGTCCTCGACGATCGCCCGATCGAACGCGGCGTCCTCGCGCGGCGCGATCTTCAGGAGCGACAGCTCGCCGAGCATGTCGAGCGTGTAGCTCCGCACGTCCCAGCCCGCGGCGACGGCGAACGCGAGCGCGATCCACGGCCGGGGCGCGAGCGTGTCCGAGAGGAAGTGCAGCGTGCGCCGCTTCAGCCAGTCCGCGAGGCAGAGCCGCTCCGCCGCGTCGACGAATGCAGCCGGCAGGGCCTCGCGCCACGGCAGCGCACCGACGTGCGCGCGGACGACCGGCGCGATGCCGAACGCGCGGACGATCGCCTGCCCGATCTGCGACAGCCACGGGGCCGCGAAGATGGCGTCGTCGTGTCCGGGCTCGGGATACGCGAACTCGGGCCAGGCGTGGACGCCGAGCCAGCCGGCGACACATTCGTCGAGGTGAATCGGCAGCGCGTCGCGCTCGCGCCCGAAGTGACACAGCTCGTGGATCATCGGGACCGTGAGGTACCGATCGATCGTGCCATGCAGGTCGAGCCCGAGCTCGTCGCCCCGCGAGCGGAAGTACGCGAGGTCGGCTGGATAGCCGTAGAGCAGCGGCATGCACGCGCCGTAGTGCGTGCGCGCGTACATCGCGGCGAGCGTCGGCGTCGCCGCGCGGAATGCGTCGGCCGTCGGCATCCCGATCACGCGCATCGGCTCGGCGCCGCACGATGCGACCTGCTCGAACAGCCGTTCGATCGCGCGCGTCAGCCGCGGCAGCCTCGACCAGTCGAGCGTCGCGCCGAGGAAGAGCGTCGCCGCGTCATCGGTCGCGCTGCCTGGCGTCTCGACGCTCGCGAGCTGCTCGGCGCGCATCTGCGGCATCAGGTCGAGGTAGTGCCGCTCGACGTTCGCGACGCGCTCGCGCGCCGCAGCGCTGCCGTCGCCGCGATCGAGGC
>JAEWJO010000586.1 GCA_023386455.1 Pseudomonadota bacterium
CGGCACCCTCCTCGCGTTCGCCTCCGTCGCGATCTGGTATCTCGGGGGTGGCACGACCGGCGGTGGTGACATGACCGCCTACGTCACCGTCCAGCTCGCCGGGGTGACGATTCCCCTCGCGATCGCGCTCTCCTCGCCCGGGCGCATCCCGGCGCTGCCCCTCGCCGTCGCGCTCGCCGGCTTCTTGCTCGCCCGCGTGCTCGCGGCGCGCGATGCCCAGCTCCTCGAGGCGATCGGCATCTCCGGCCACAGCCTCAAGCACGTCGCGGCCGCGCTCGCCGCCGGCCTCGCGCTCCGCGCCATCGGCGCGCCACCGGCTCAGAAGACGAAGCCGTAGTAGCTCACGAGCTTCGTCTTCTTCTTGTCGGTGTAGACGGTGATCGGAAACGCGTACCGGTTGGTGGGGTGGCCCACCGCCATCTCCACGACCATGCCGGGCTTGATGCCCTCGGCGAGCTCCGGGTCGACGACAACCGGATCGGGATTGGTCGTCACGGTGGCGAGCCCGGTCTCCTTGCACTTCTGGTAGTAGATCGGTTTGGCGTCGTGATCGAACATCACGATGCGGTTCGTGTGCTCGCACGACGTCGTCATGATCTGGGTCTTCGTCGTGACGAACGTGATCACGACTCCGTCGTCGCCCTTCTTGACCGACTTGACCGTGCCATGCTCGTCGCTTCCTCCGTAGCCGATCACGCCGAGCTTCGAGTCCTTGGTGTAACGACGGAAGAGGTTCTCGAGCAGGTGGTTCTTCGGCTGCTTCTTGCTCATCTTCCACAGCTCGATGGGGAAGTTCCGGCGATCGTCGAGGATCTCCTTCAGCGCCGAGAGACCAGCGAAGTAGGCCGCGCTGCGAGGTCCCCTCGAGTACCGCACCTTGCCTGCGAGTCCGTTCAGCCTTTCCGCGAAGGCCGCATCCTTGTCGACGGCCGCGCATGCAACGAGGCGTTGAAACAAGAGCGCAGGAACGGGCTCGTTCAGGGACTCGTATGCCTCGTTCGCGTTGGCGTGCTTCATCGTCTTCATCACGTCGATGAAGTCCTTCTTCAGTGGCGCCCAGCAGCCCTGCATCGCCTTCTTCGACGGCCCCCAGAACTTCTTCTCGAACGCGACGGAGCGTGCGAGCTGGTCCTTCCACGGAGCCGCACTCTTTTCGTACGCCTCGGCAGCGGCGCGCGGCGCGGTCACGAGCAACTGCTTCCACGCGTCGTCCGTGATCCGTTTCGCCACCTCCTGTTCGAGTTTGGTGGTCGCGAGCTGGGCATCTGCCACCGACTCGAGCAGCACGACGCGCGCGTACGTGTTGCCCTTGTACGGTGCCTGCTCGAGCATCTTCAGCGCAGCGGCCTCCGAGATGCCTTTGAGATCGAACTGATCGGTGATGTAGGAGAGAAAGTCCTCGTCATCGCGCTTGTTCGACGAGAAGACGAAGCCCGTACTCGTGATCGCATATGCGGTCCGGACGATCAGGTCGGGCTCTTGCGCGCTCGAGTCCATGAACGGTCGCAGCTCGTCGTTGTCGCCTGCCCGGTTGCGGATCCATGCCGGCCCGGAGCTCGAGCATCCGAACAGCGCCTCGCGCGCCTTCGCGAAATGACTCTCCTCGCCAGAGTCCTCGCCGGAGGCTGCCAGCGCCTTGCACAGCACGTCGTGGTCCGCCGCGAACTTCTCGGGCTGAGCGCGGAGCGCGAGCAGCTCCATCGCCCGCGCTTGCGTGATGCCAGCGTTGTTCATGTAGCGCTGCACGAGCGCGCCGACGGCGCGGGCGGTCCCCGCGTCGTTCGGCCACTGGCACATGATCTGCGCGGCCTCGCCGTAGCCGTCGACCCCGATGCGGTTCCCGAACAGACGCTCGAGCCCTCTGGGGGTGTACTCCTTCGGCTTGACGACGGCGCACCAGGTCGGCGCGACGTCCTTCGCCGTATCGATGCCGGGACCGGCCGCTGGCTTCTCGATGTTGTTCAGCACCGACGTGTCGTCTGCGTTCGCGGGCGCAGCACCAAACATGAGTCCGGCGCCGATGATCGTGACTGCTGCGTAGTTCATTCGATTCCTCCTGTGGCGGCCGTTGTCGACCGCGTGCGCGCGCGGTTGCGTCGGACCCGCACGAGCCGGCGAGCTGGGTCTGGCCAGCCCCACGCGGCGGCGGAGAACCCCGCAGTTCCAGGCGGTTACGCGTGGCCCGTCGCTTGTAGAACGGTCCGCCCACACCAACGAAAGGACACGCCACATGGGTTTCTTTGACAGCCTGAAGAAGAAGGTCTTGAAGGTCGACGATCAGCAGCTCCTGCTCGAGGCGATGCTCTGCGTCGCGTTCGCCGACGGCGACGATCAGTGGGAGGAGACGCAGCTCGTTCGCGCGTTCGCGAGCACGCTGCCCGAGCTCAAGAACGCCGACGCGTACGAGGTCTACGAGAAGGCGGAGAAGGCGGTGAAGCTGCACGGCGCGCTCAATCGCGTGAAGGAGCTCGCGAACCTGTCGACGGAGGCGCTGCGCCAGAAGGCGTTCTTGCTCGCGATGGACATCGCGCTGTCGAGCGGCGAGATCGACGACGGCGAGGAAGCGGTGCTCGGCGCGATGGCGGAGACGCTGCGGATCTCGCCGGATGTCGCCGACCGGATCGCCGGCGTCCTGATGATCAAGTACGCGACCTGATCGCGCGCTACTCGACGAGGACGGTGCCGACGACCTTGTTCGGGCCGATCTGATCGATCGCCTTGCGCAGGTCGCGGGTCGTCGACTGACGCGCGCGCACCGCGAACAGCACGGCATCGGCGGCGTCGGCCATGAGGTTGACGTCGGCCGAGCCGAGCACGGGCGGCGCGTCGATCACGATGTGGTCGTAGCCGGCGGTGCGGAGGCGCTCCATCGCGATCGAGAACGCTGGCGCGTCGAGCAGCTGCGTCTTCTCGATGCGCGGGTTGATCGGCGCGACGTGCAGCCAGACCTGCGGGATCTCGACGAGCGACCACGGCAGCATCGGCTGGTGGCGGTGCGCGGCGAGCTGCTCGGCGAAGCACCACGGCGGGACGCAGCGGAACACGCTCGCGAGCTGCGGGCGGCGAACGTGAGTCTCGGCGAGCAGGACCTTGCTGCGGCCACACTCGGCGAGTGCGAGCGCGAGGTTCAAGGCGGTGGTCGTCTTGCCGTCGCCGGGCTGCGGGCTCGACACGATGACGACCTGCGGCCGGCCGAGCTCGAGGAGGTGATGGCGCAGCACGCGGAACGCGGCGGCGCGCTCGGAGTCCGGATCGCGCATGAGGACGAGGCGCGAGTCGGGCGTCTCGTCCGGCGGCATCTGATGCTGGGTCAGGCCGATCTCGGGTGGTGGGCCCGCGGGCTGGGGACGCGGCGATGCGATGGGCATGGGGGCGACGGCCGTCGCGATGACGTTCGCCTTGCCGAATAGTACGGCACCTTCGCCGGGCGGGCGCTGGGCAGGAATCGACGGCATCGTCAGGGCCGGGTCGACGCGCGTGCCGGTACCGTCGATCCGGGTCTGGCCGTCCTCGATCGGGATGATCGGCTGGGTCACGAGCGGAAGCGGCGCGCTGCGGCCCGTCGCCGCGGCCACCGGCGGCTGTTCGGAATAGCGTCCTGAGCGTTTGGTGGTCACGACGAGGTGCCCTTTCGCGAGGGAGGCGCGGTCGGCTTGGCAGAGCGGGCGATGGGCGCGGTCGACGCCGTCTTCGCGCGAGGCTTGGCCTTCGCCTTCGCGCCGGGCTTGACGGTCCCGCTGTCGGGCGGGATCACGGCGAGCACCGAGACGCCGAGCTGCTCGAGGTCGGAGCGGCGGTAGAGCCGGTCGTCGATGACGGCCATGCCGAGCGCGAGGCCCGAGCCGAGGATCGTGAACAGCGCGAGGCCCGCGATCAGGATGAGCGTCTTGCCCGGTCCTGACGGCTTGACCGGGCGGAACGCGGGGTCGACGACGGAGAGCCGGCCGCCGGTCTCGGCGAGCTTCTGGTTGGCGTCCATCTGGGCGCGGAAGACGGAGTCGGCGAGAGCCTCGACGCGCTCGCGACCCTCGGTGACCTGGCGGCGCAGGCGCGCGTGCTCGGTCTCGAGCTGGACGACCCAGTTCGTGGTCGCGTCGGCCTGCGCGGTCGGCGAGTCCTTGCCGGAGCGCTTCTGCTCGGCGGCGATCTGATCGCCGAGGCTGGCGAGCTCCTTCTTCAGCTTGTCGCGATCGGCCTCGGTCGCCGGAGCGACGGTCGTCTCGACGTCGGGCGGCACCGCGGCCTGCGCCCTCTTCAGGCGGTCGTTCGCAGAAGCGACGCGTTCCTTCGCGCGGATCACGGCGGGGTGCTGCTCGGTGTACTGCGTCAGCGACTCCGCGAGCTCGCGATTGGCGGACGCGACCTCGCTGCGAGCCTGCGAGACCTGGGCCTCGGCGGCGATCTTCTCGGGCGTCTGCGGCGCCGGGATGCGGATCGGTGGCGCGTCGGGCGGCGCGTCGAGGCGCGCCTGGATGCGCTGGCGCTGGCGCTCGAGCGCGTAGAGCCGCGTGTTGCCCGTCGGCTTCTGGTTCTTCTGGTCGCGGAGCGAGCGGATCGACGCGCCCTCGCCGGCGACGGTGCCGGTCGCAGCGGCCTGCGTCGCGTCCTGCGCGAACTCGGGGTGCTTGGCGAGGAACTCGGCGAGCGAGAGCTCCATCTTCGCGAGGTCGGCGGCGGCCTCGTCCTTCTGCTTCTTCGCGAAGTCAGCGGTCGCCTTCGCCTGGTCGTTGCGCAGCTCCTCGTCCTTCTCCTGGAGCATCTTCGTGAGCTTCTCGGTCACGCCCTTGGCGCGGTCGGGCTCGGAGTCGGTGAACGTGATGCGAAACGCGTTCGCGCCGCGTGCCTCGAAGCGAACCGCCTGGCGGAGCTTGTCGATCGCGAGCTCCTTGTCGGGCTCGTCGGGGAACGGGTTCAGCTTCGGATCCTCGACGACGCGCTGCAGCTGGCCGCGCGCGAGCAGGAGCTCGCGGTAGCGGTCGCCGATGTTGCGCTGGACCTGCTCCTCGCGGTTGGAGAGCAGCGAGGTCTGGATCTGCTCCTGGTAGAAGAGGACCGCGTACGACTGGAACTTCTTCGGCCGCAGGATGGCGAAGGTGACCGACAGGGCGCCGCCGACCACGGCGAACAGCGCGGCTAACCACGCGTAACGCCACGTCTTGCGACCGAGATCGACGAGTCGATTGAGCTTGTCTCTGGGAGTCATCGTTGCGACCGCCATCTCAAGAACGATGGTACACGAGCGCGTTGCACGCGACGTGCCTCGAGTGAGCCGACCTTGTCACCTGAGAATCCAGGAACATGGCCAAGAACGGGGAGTCCGAGACGCTCGACGTCATCGGTATCGTGGACACGTGAATCGAACGCACCGAGCACGAGTGCAGATCCAAGTAGCGCGCCAAGTCCGATGACGACCGCGATCATCGCGATGAGGAGGCCCTTGCTCTCCGGTCGGTCCGGTCGCTTCTCGCTGACGATCTCGATCACGAGATCGAGGCCGGCTGCGGCGACGCGGTCGGCGAGCAGGTCCTGCGACTTCGCGATGTCCGAGAGCGTCTTCTCGGTCTGCTTCTGCTGACCGTCGATCGCGAACAGCTGGATGTTGAGCGCCTGCGCGAGCGTCTCCTTGCCGTCGCGATGCGCCTGCGCGATCGCGACCATCTTCGTCGTCCGCTCGATCTCGAGGTTCTGCAGGCGCTCGCTCATCACGTCGCGCAGCTCGTTGACCTTGTGCGCGACCTTCTTCGCGATCTCGAGCCGGTGCTCGCGCACCTCGTCCATGACGATCTGGGCGAGGTCGCGCGCGAGCAGGAATGCACCGTCGGGATCGTCGTCGGTGACCGTCAGCCCGACGCGCGCCTGCGCGAACCGGTTCGACTCGTCGGGATCGTAGTAGATGAACGAGTTCTTCCAGACGTCGATCGCGACCTGCTCGCGCAGCTCCGCGATCGCCCACTTGACGCCGAACCGCTCGCGCAGCTTGTGGAGGTTGCGGCGCTCGATCAGGTCGGCGAGCTTGGCGTCGGGCAGCAGCACGCTCGACACGAGCTCCTTCAGCTCGTCGACCGGGAGGCCCGTGTTCTTCTCCGCGTTGAGCATCGAGCCCTCTTTGATCGCGAGCACGATCTCGGCCTCGAACACCTGCTTCTTGTGCGCGACCTTGTAGATGATCGCGCCGGTGATCAGGGCGGCGAGCAAGAGGACGGGAATCGGCCGGACGAGCGTGCGGCGCTTGATGCGCTGCACCTCCTGAACGAGGCCCTGCCGCGTCGATTCTTCCGACTCGTACCACTCGTCGTCGTGGTCGACGTGGGGCGGCATGGGTCAGCGCACCTTAGCAGCCCGGGCGAGCACGGCATGCAGTGCGGATGCGCTCGCCGCCCATCCGCCGCGTGCACCGAGGCGCGCCACCTCGGCGGGATCGTAAGGCGTCCGCAAGGCGACGACGAGCGCGTCGGCGAGAGCATCCGGATCGCGCGGCGGCACGAGCGCTCCGAGCGTCGGGCTGGTGATCAGATCGGGGACGCCACCGACGGAGGTCGCGACGACACGGCGACCACACGCGAGGGCCTCGAGCACGACGTTCGGCGTGCCCTCGGAGTGCGACGGGAGGACGAGCAGGTCGGCGGCCGCCAGGTAGGCCGGCACGCGATCGAGTGGCTGGCGGGCGATGAGACGGACTCGCTCACCGGGCGGTTTTGTCAGTACCTCGAGGTCCCCCCGGAGCGGTCCATCGCCGACCACGAGCAGCGTCGCATCCGGAACGTCGCGTACGACCGTCTGCCACGCGCGCCCGAGATCGAGCACGCCCTTCTCGGGCTTGAGGTTGCCGACGTAGACCGCGATCGGTCCGGTCGCGGGCAGATCGAGCGCGGCGCGAGCGGCCGCGCGATCGCGGGGCTTGAACAGATCGCCGTCGACGCCGTTCATCACGATCTTCACGCGATCGCGATCGACGCCGAGCGCGACGACCTCGTCGGCGAGCGGCCGGCTCACCGCGACGACACACGCCGCCTTCGGCAGCGCCCACGACATCATCTTGCGCGGCCCGGGGATGTTCGCGATCAGGTTGATATCGGAGCCATGCAGCTTCACGACCGCAGGTACGCCTAGCAAGCGCGCGGCCACGATCGCGGCAAAGCCGTCCGGATACGCCCACGAGCCGAGCACGATGTCGACCTTGTTGCGATACGGCGCGAGGATCGGCGCGATCGAGGCAGCGTAGAGCGGGCCCCACGTCGCGTGCGCGAGCTTCGGCAGGAACAACGTCCGCGGATGCGTGACATCGATGCCGGCGATCGTCTCGCGACGCGGCACCCGGGCGAGCTTGCCCGCGCTCGACCACTTCGCCAGGAGACCCGCGCCGGGAAACCACGGGATCGTGGCCATCACCTCGAGGTCGCACAGCTCGCGCAGCGCAGCGAACTGCTGGCGGTTGAACGGCGCCGAGAGCGGCTCGGCGGCATTCGGAAAGATCTTCGTGATCGCGAGGACGCGCACCGCGAGAGCTAGAGGTTGAAGACCTTGTCCATGCGCAGCAGCTTGAAGATCGCGAGCGGCTGATCGCGAGCGCCGGTGATCGTCACGTTGCCGCCGCCGGAGCGAACGCCCTTGTACAGCTTCACGAGCGCGGCGACGCCCGAGCTATCGATCAGGTCGAGCGCGGCGAGATCGACAAGCACGTTGCTCGGCTTGCCGGCGATGATCCGATCGATCTCGTCGGCGAGCTGCGGCGCGGTGTTTATATCGAGCGAGCCACGGACCGTCAGTGTGGTCGCGGCGGCCGAGCGGTTTACATCATACGCGGGTGCTGGCACTGGCTCCTCCGGGCAAACGCTTACACAGGCGCCACAGGTTTGGCGGTCCTGGTTCGTAGGTGACTTCGTCGAGCATCGTCTTCGCGATGTGGATCCCCATGCCCCCCTCGGGTAGCGTGTCGGCGGACAGCTCCGTCGGCAGCGGTGCGACCTCGTCGATATCGAACGGGATGCCGTTGTCCTTCACCTCGATCACGAGCTCGCGCTCGTACGGCGTGATCGCGATCTCGATCGTTCCGCCGCCGTTGCGCTTGTACGCGTGGATCGCGACGTTGTTGAAGATCTCCGAGAACGCCGAGACGACCGCGGTGTCGAACGGATCGCGCACGTCTTGATCGAGCGGATCGTTGGGTTCACGTTGCGCGGAGCACGACACGAGACGCGCAGCCTCGGCGACGATGCGCACGGCGACGTCGCGATACCGCAACGTGCCTGGCACGGTCAGACGAATCGGCGGCGCCACGAGACACAACATAACAGGCTCGACGCGTGCATGGTACGGTGGGCCATGCGTCGGAGTGTTCGAATCGCCAAACGCGCCATCGACATGCTGGGTGGTGCAATCGGGCTCGCTGTGACAGCTCCGCTCATGCCTCTGATCGCGGCCGCGATCTACATCGATTCGCCCGGCCCGATCCTGTTCCGCCAGCGTCGCGCGGGCAGCCTCAAGCACATCTCGTCGGAGAACGGCATCAAGCGCCTCACGTTCGACGAGTTCCACATGCACAAGTTCCGCACGATGATCCCGAACGCCGAGGCGAAGACCGGCGTCGTCGTCGCGGGAGCGGATGATCCGCGCATCACGCGGGTCGGCAAGTTCCTCCGCAAGTCGCGGCTCGACGAGCTGCCGCAGTTCTGGGACGTGTTGCGCGGCAAGATGTCGCTCGTCGGCCCGCGGCCCGAGCGGCCGGAGCTTCTCCAGGACCTGTCCTACGCGATCCCGCTGTTCGAGGAGCGCATGCGCGACGTGAAGCCGGGGATCACCGGGCTCGCCCAGATCTCGCTCGGCTACACCGGCGCGATTCCCGAGGGCAGCGAGATCGGCAAGCTCGCCTCGACGCTCCAGAACCCGTGGCAGCTCGAGGAGACGAAGGGCTCGCTCGCCGACGACATGCGGATCAAGCTGCTCTACGACCTCGCGTACACCGCGTCGCTCGAGCGATTCGACACGTTCCTGCGCACCGAGCTCGGCATCATCTTCAAGACCCCGCTCGTGATGCTGAAGATGACGCAAGGCCGGTGACCGTTTCACCCCTTGTGACCTACACGCCCCGTCGACGATGATGCTGGACGGTGCGGTGGCTCCTCGCGTTCGCGAGCTGTCTGGTGGGCTGCTACTCACCGCAGCCTCACGCGGGATCCCCGTGTCCGGACGGCGTCTGCCCCGACGGCCTCGTCTGCTCGCCGGCGACCGTGACGTGCGAGCGAACCGCGATCGATGCCGGGCCGCATGACGGTCCGCCCCGCGATGTCGCGCTCGACGTACCTCTCGACGCGGTGACGGTCATCGACGCGCCGCCGGCGATCAGTCCGCAGCTCGTCCAGCAGAAGGGTCGCGAGCGTACGGCCTCGGCATCGCTCGACGTCACGCTCGACGCAGCACCGACCACCGGCAACCTGCTCGTCGTGATCGGCGGCGCGGTATCCGGTCAGCTCGACGCCGTCTCCGGCGGTGGCGTCGCGTCGTGGACCCGTGCCGCGTTCTCGCCGATCTCCGCGAACTGCGAGATCTGGTTCGGCGCGACGAACGGCTCGAGCTCGACGGTGACGATCTCGCTGCCGTCGAGCACGAGCTCGATGACGATGCTCGTCACCGAATGGTCGCACGTCGCGGCGATGCTCGATGGCGCGACGGTGAACGCGATCGCCGGCAGCCCCGCGAGCGCGGGCTCGATCACGACGACGAACGCGCACGACCTGCTGCTGTTCGCGATCGCGAACTTCACGCCGAACACGAACGGCAGCCTCGCCGGCTACACCCCGCTCACGACGCTCCCGGGCACGCAGACCGGCGTCCAGCAGGCCGCGTGGTACCGCGAGGTGACGACGACCGGCACGTACGCGCCGAGCATCACGATCACGAACAACGAGTGGGATGCCTGTCTCGTCGCGCTGAAGGTCGCGCCCTAGCTACGTCGCGCCGGTATCGCCACCTGCGAGCCCGGGGACCGCGGGGAGGCGCGTATCGCCCGGCGTGTAGTCGCGGTGGTACATGCGCAGAACGGCGAGGAAGAACGCGACGAACAGCGGACCGAGCAGGAGCCCGATCGCGCCGAACGTCGCGATGCCTCCGATGAGCGAGAAGAACACGATGGCGCCGTGGATCTCGAGGCCGCGTCGAATGAGCAGCGGCTTGACGAGGTTGTCGACGAGCCCGACGACGACGAGGCCCCACGCCGCGAGGAACATGGCCATGTACGGGTGTCCCGTCACGACCAGCAGCAGCGCGGCAAACAGACAGACGACGGCGGCGCCGATCGCCGGGATGAACGCGAACAGGAACGTGACGAGCGTGAAGAACAGCGGCGTCGGGACGCCCGCGATGAAGAAGCCGATCATCGCGGCGAGGGCCTGGACGGCCGCGGTGATGCTCGCGGACGCGATCACCGCGATCGACACCTTCCGGAACGTCGAGAGCAGCTCCATCGTCTGCCCCCGGCGCAGCGGCGAGACGTTGTCGAGCCAGCGCACGAGCTCGTCGCCTCGCACGAGCAAGAAGAACAGCGCGATCAGCATGAGGACGGTGTGAAACACGAGCGAGCCGGTCGTCGCGAGCGCCTTGCCGACCTTCGTTGCGGCCTCGGCACCGTCGACATCCACCTGGCCGACGATCCCGCTGAGGTCGCGAGGCACGCTGTCGATCGCTTCCCTGACGGCATCGCGCGCACTCTCGGGGAGGCGCGAGACCAGCGAGGACACTTCGTCGCTGTGGATGGCCTCGGACACGAACTGCACGCCATCGACACCGTCGCGGACGACGAACGTCGCGAGCGCCGCGATCGGTCCGAGCAGGAGCACGACGGCGCCGAACGTGATCACGCCCGCCGCGAGGCTTCGCCTGCCGCGCACGAGCCGGGTCAGCCGTACCTGGGTGGGCCACAGCATCCCGGCGAAGACCGCGGCGAACACGAGCTCCTTCACGACCGGCATGATCACGAGCGCGAGCAACACGAACGCGAGGATCATGAGCGCGAGGAAGAAGCGGGGAAGTGGCTGCTCCGGACCGTTGGACACGCCCCCAAGGGAAGCACGATCGCTCGCGGTCGGCGATAGATGCGTGCTCGTCCGGAGCGAGCGATCAACGCTTGCAGCTGGCGAGCGCGAGCAGCTTTCGGCGAGCGGTCTCCCACGCGGCCTCGTTCTGTGGCCAGTGTGCGAAGTCGCGCTTGTCGACGTCGCCGAGCGCGGCGGGGATCAGATCGTCGACGAGCGCGTTCGTCGCCGCCGCGTCGCACGCGGTCGCGAGCTCGAGCAGGGCGCGGTCCTGCATGCCGCGGCGAATCGCGGCGAGCCGGAGCGATGGCCGGCACGGCGTTGCCTTGTCGCCGGGCAGCGACAGCACGCCGTCGAGGTTGCCGTGGTCCTCGCCGTCGTCGAACGACGTCGCATCGACGGCCGGCACGAGCGCGCGGCCGGGCAGCGGCGCGCCCTTGCGGTTGTGACGGTCGTGCCAGTACAGCGCGTCCCACACGTACCAGACCGGGATGCGCCACGCGTGCGCGAGCCAGCCCCACGTCCGCGCGCCGGGCGGCTTCGCGTCGAGCACGAACGAGCCCGCCCGCGGCGGCGCACCGTTGTACGTCCAGCGCGTGAACGTGTCGGCCTTCCTCGGCGTCAGCGGGATGTAGAGGTCGATCAGGTCGCCGTACTCGCGCCGCGGCTCGTCGGTGACCGCGTACATGAACGTCGACGGTCCACCGCCGGCGTCGCGCACGGCCTTCGCGAGCGTCGCGACGCGGGTCCACGCACCGTCGCCGCGCGGCTCGTCGATCGGGATCGCGAACGGCACGTGGCCGGTGTCCTTCGTCGCCGCGATCCAGCTCTTGACCTCGACGGTCGCCGCGACCGGATCGGTCGAAAGCTTCACCGGCACGTACGGAAACCCGTCGAGCAGCGGCCTGCGCGCGGCCCACGCGTCGAGCGGGAGGTCGGGAGACAGCATCACGCCGTAGCCGCGAAACATCGCGATGCAGGCGCGCTCCTCGTCGCTCGGCGCCGCATGCGTGCCGGTACCGAGGTTCGCCCACTGCAGCTCGCGAGGGTCGTAGTACGCCCAGACGCGCGGCGCGAGCTCGGGCAGCGCGACGTCGACGATCTCGAGCTCGACCGGCACGTGCGGCAGGTCACCGACCACGAGCTCTCCGGTATGGGTGCCGGCGGCGGCGTCGCGCGGGATCGCCACCTCGACGAACGCCGGGTCACTCGTCGGTGATCGATCGGGTAGCAGCGTGTCGGGATAGTCCCCCGGAGAACCTCCACCGCCGTAGAGTCGCGTCGACGAGCGCTTCACGCGGACGCGCTCGACGGCGAACGTGTGGATCGCTGCCTGCAAGGACGGCAACGCCAGCGTCACCGGCGCTGCCTTCCGATGCCCCACTCGAAATCCGATCGTCTCGCCCTTGGCTACGACCAGCCGCACTCGCTTGCCGTCGAAGATGGCGTCTCCGGAGATCGTGATCTCGGGCGGGGGGCCGGGCCGCCGGCAGCCGAGCGAGACCGCACACGTGACGATCGCGCACAGCACGCAACCGGCCGTTTGCAAGGCGCCGCGGTTGCGCATTCGGACGCTCCCGCGACGATCGGCCGCGTAGTCGTTGGTTCGGTCGGTTGCGATGAAAGGCATGGGACGAGTACCGTTTTCCGTCGCGCCGTGAGCACACCCATCATCGCCTTCGCGAAGGACTGGCACGAGGATCCGACCTCGAACCATCACGTCCTGCGCGAGCTGGCGAAGACACGCCGTGTGTTGTGGCTGAACTCGATAGCAACGCGCAAGCCGAAGCTGTCGAGCGGGCGCGATCTTGGCAAGATCGGCCGCAAGCTCCGCGAGTTCGTGAAGGGGCCGGTCAACGTCGAGAACGACCTCTGGGTGATGAGCCCGCTCGCGCTGCCGCTCCCGCACAGCGCGGTCGCGAGCGAGATCAACCGGACCGTCCTGCGCACGACGATCCGCGCGCTCCGGCTGCGCCTCGGCATCGACCGGTTCCAGCTGTGGACGTTCCTGCCGAACACCGCGCCGTACGTCGGCACGCTCGGCGAGGACGTCGCGATCTACTACTGCGTCGACGAGTGGTCGATGTTCAGCTACCTCGATCGCGAGCAGACGGTCGGCGCCGAGAAGCTGCTGCTCGCGAAGGTCGACGCGGTGTTCGCGATCAACAACGCGCTCGCCGAGGCGAAGCGCCAGCTCAACCCGCACACGTTCGTGTCGCCCCATGGCGTCGATCACGCGCTGTTCGCGTCGGCGCTCGATCCCGCGACCGTCGTGCCACCCGACCTCGCGGCGATCCCTCACCCGCGAATCGGGTTCTACGGCACGCTGCGCGACTGGGTCGACTTCGAGCTCATCGCGCATGTCGCGCGCAAGCGACCCGACTGGCACATCGTGCTGATCGGCCAGCAGCTCACCGACGTCTCCGCGATCGCCGGCCTGCCGAACGTCCACCTGCTCGGCCAGAAGCTGCACACCGAGTTGCCCGCTTATTGCAAAGGGTTCGACGCCGGCATCATCCCGTACCGGATCGACGAGCGAATGACCTTCGTGAACCCGCTGAAGCTCCGCGAGTACCTGTCGGCGGGATTGCCCGTGGTATCGACGCCGGTACCCGAGGTGACGAAGTTCGAGCATGCCCATGTCACGGCGACGCGCGACGGATTCGTCGATGCGCTCGAGCGAGCCCTCGGTGAGACCGGGCCGCAAGCACGAGCCGCCAGGTCTGCCGCGATGAAAGATGAGACGTGGTCCGCGCGAGTAGACAAGGTCGCGCGCACCGTCGACGAAATGGCCGAGAAGAGGAAACAACGATGAGCAAGCGGTTTCGCGCCGGCATGGTCGGCGCTGGTAACATCTGCGAGTTCCATGTGGCAGCCGTCAAGGCGCTGCCCGACGTCGAGCTGATTGGCGTCACCGATCTCGATCGCAAGCGCGCGCAGGCGAATGCCGAGAAGTGGGGCACGATCGCGTTCGACTCGCTCGATCAGCTCGTCGACGCCGGCGCGAACGTGATCCACGTGCTGACGCCACCGTCGTCGCACGCGAAGGTCGCGCTCGCCGCGCTGAACAAGGGCTGCCACGTGCTGATCGAGAAGCCGATCGCCGAGGACGAAGCCGAGGCGCTCGAGATCGGCCGCGTCGCGATGTCGAAGGGCCTGATCGCGACGGTCAACCACTCGCTGCTCTACGATCCGCAGGTCAAGCGCGCGCTCGATTCGGTGAAGGCCGGCGCGCTCGGCCAGGTCGTCTCCGTCGACATCCTGCGCGGCTCGGAGTACCCGCCGTACGAGGGCGGTCCGCTGCCGCCGTGGTATCGCGACGCGGGCTATCCGTTCCGCGACATCGGCGTCCACTGCCTCTACATCATCCAGGAGCTGCTCGGCCCGATCGAGGACGTCGATGCGGAGTGGCGCTCGCTCGGCGGCGATCCGAACCTCGCGTTCGACGAGTGGCGCGCGATCATCAAGTGCCAGCGCTGTTCACGACGTGGGCGACGCGGATCGCGGTCAACGCCGCACTCGCACACGCGCGCAAGCAGCCGGTGATCGCCGAGGTCCCCGACACCGCGAGCGACGAGATGCCCGACG
>JAEWJO010000644.1 GCA_023386455.1 Pseudomonadota bacterium
GGACTGCAGCGAGCACCTCGCGCACGCGGTCTACGGCTTCTTCAACAACGGCGGCTCGCGCTGCTTCGTCGTGAACGTCGGCGCCCCCGTCGAGGCTCACAAGGAAGTGAAGCCCGCGGCTGCCGACAAGAAGGACGACAAGGCCGCGGCTCCTGCTGCCACCGGCGGCGGCGGTCGTGACGCGCTCTACATCGGCCGCGACGGCGGTCCGGGTGCGCGCACCGGCCTGAAGTGCTTCGAGGAAGTCGACGAGATCGCGATCATCGCGGCTCCCGGCCAGACGTCGCCCGCGGTTCAGGACGCGCTGCTCTCGCACGCCGAGACGCGCAAGGATCGCTTCGCGGTCCTCGATTCGCCGGAGACGATCACCGGCGGCGTCGACAAGCTCCCGAAGCCGCGCGACTCGAAGTACGGCGCGTACTACTTCCCGTGGATCCAGGTCTATGACCCGGACAAGGGCAACATCTTCGTTCCGCCGTCGGGCCACATCGCGGGTGTCTACTCGCGTACCGACAGCGAGCGCGGCGTCCACAAGGCGCCGGCGAACGAGATCGTGCGCGGCGCGCTCGGCCTCAAGTACAACGTCAGCAAGGGTGAGCAGGACCTCCTGAACCCGAAGGGCATCAACGCCATTCGCTTCATGAACGGCGCGATCCGCATCTGGGGCGCCCGTACGCTCTCGAGCGACCCGTCGTGGCGCTACATCAACGTTCGCCGCCTGTTCATCATGGTGGAGGCGTCGATCGAGCGCGCGACCCAGTGGGTCGTGTTCGAGCCCAACGACCATCGCCTCTGGAAGCGCGTGCAGCGGACGATCTCGTCGTTCCTGACGCTCCTCTGGCGTAACGGCGCGCTCATGGGCACCGCCCCGGAGCAGGCGTTCTACGTCAAGTGCGACGACGAGACGAACCCGCCCGAGGTCATCGACGCCGGTCAGCTGGTCGTCGAGATCGGCCTCGCGCCGGTGAAGCCTGCAGAATTCGTCATCTTCCGCATCGGCCAGATGGCGAGCGGCGGCGGCGTCGAAGAGTAACGACGCCAGGAAGAATCCACCTGGGGTTGCCGTAACAGGCAGTCGAAAACAGCGGGCACCCACCGGCACTACGGCAGGTGGGTGGACCCGACGGCTAGAAGGAAACTGAAAACGTCAGGGGAATCTTCGGTGACCACAAGGAAGGGCGGGGCGACAAGGGTGTCGCCAGGGGAGTGGGTGATGCGTTGTGGCCTCCGACGGTTTCCGTGCCGAGCCGGCGAACGAACTCTCGCGAATCAACTGGAGAACTGACACATGGCTCTTACTGACCGTTCATTTACCGCTGGCCGCTTCGCGCTCGACGTCGGCGGCTACAACGTTGGCTTCCTGAAGAAGTTCAGCGGCATGGCGATGGAAGCGGATATCGTCGCCAACGACCTCGGCCCGGACAACGTGCAGAAGAAGCACGTGTCGAACATCAAGTGGACCGCCGGCAAGGCGACCGTTGGTATCGGCATGGGCAAGGGCATGTACGACTGGATCAAGCAGTCGTTCGACAAGAGCTACGAGCCGAAGAACGGCTGGCTCGAGTCCGGTGACTTCAACTACAAGGCGCAGACCCGCCTCGACTTCGAGGACGCGCTGATCACCGAGGTGACCGTGCCCAAGCTCGACGGTTCGAGCAAGGACGCGGCGTACTTCGACATCACGTTCGAGCCCGAGCGCGTTCGCTGGGCCAAGGGTGGCGGCAACGACATCCGCTCGAAGGTCGGCCCGAAGCAGAAGGCGTGGCTGTGCTCGAACTTCCGCGTCGAGATCGGTGACCTGCCGTGCTCGCGCGTCGCGTCGGTCGACTCGTTCACGTGGAAGTGCGCGATCGCGGCGGACCAGATCGGTATCCACCGCGAGGCGACGAAGCACCCCGCGAAGGTCACGGTGCCCGACCTGAAGCTCTCGATCTCGATGGCCGATCACCAGCTGTGGGCGGACGCCGCTCGCGCCTGGTTCGTCGACGGTATGCACGAGGAGAGCAACGAGATGGACGGCCGCATCGTGTTCCTCGGCCCGGACATGAAGAAGGAGCTCGGCGAGATCACGCTGATGAACGTCGGCTTCAAGAAGTTCTCGAAGGACGACCTCGAGGCGAACAGCGAGAAGATCGCTCGCTTCTCGGCCGAGCTCTACGTCGAGAAGATGGCGTTCAAGATCGCCGAGTTCGACTCCTGATCGGATAGACCCTTTGGGTTACGATGCGGCCTGCTGCGGGGAATGTGCAGCAGGCCGTTTCGTTTTTCGGTTCCTTTGGAGGCTTTTGGCCGATGGCGTTCAAGACTCAGTATTCGTTTCGCTTGCCGCGCGGGTACGTCGATGAAGAGGGCAATGTTCATCGCGATGGCGTGATGCGACTCGCGACCGCGCGCGACGAGATCCTGCCGCTGCAGGACTATCGCGTTCAGACCAACCGCGCGTACCTCGTGATCGTGCTCCTGTCGCGCGTGATCACGAAGCTCGGCGAGGTCAACATGGTGACCGCGGACGTGATCGAGAACCTGTTCTCGACCGACCTCGCGTACCTCCAAGAGTTCTATCGCAAGATCAACGAAGAGGGCGGCGCGCCCAAGCATCACGTGACGTGCCCGAAGTGTCAGCACGAGATGGATGTCGACATGGTGACCGGTGCACTCATCACCGAAGAAGGAGGTAGTGGCCAGTCTGGCCCGGGGTGACCTGGGCGGCGGTCGCTACATATCCTCGTGAGCAGCTGTACCAAGAAGTTGCTTACATCGCGTACCACTTCCACTGGTCGGTCGACACGATTCTCGACATGGAACACGAAGAGCGACACGTCTGGCTTCGCGAGATCGCGCGCATCAATCGCGAGATCAACGAAGCCCGCCGTCGCTAGATCGACCTAGAGGTTTTCGATGGCAATGCGCATGCGACCGTCCGCTGACCCTCGCGCTCCTGGCATCTACCAGAGCTTCGATTCTCCCGTCCCTCCGCCGCTGTCGATCGCGAACACGCGGATCACCGGCTTCGTCGGCATCACCCAGAAGGGACCGATGAACGAGGCGACGCGGCTCGCGAACTGGGACGAGTTCGTCGAGACGTTTGGTGCCACGTCGGACTCGTACACGTCCGACGCGGTCTACGGCTTCTTCAAGAACGGCGGCACAGACTGCTGGGTCGTCCGCGTCGCGCACTGCGCGCCGAAGGGCGAGGTCCCCGGGCTCGACCACGCCGCGTGCGCCGAGCACGTGCAGATCGACGACTGGAACAAGCCCTCGCTCAAGATCCGCGCGCTCAACGAGGGCACCTGGGGCAACCAGGTCTGGTTCAAGTGCGTGCACGCGCCGGGCGCGCAGGCACTGCTGACGCGCGACCTCGACATCGGTCACGGTGAGGCGCACGTCAACGTGACGCGCGGCTTCGAGGTCGGGGCGCTCGTCCGGATCTACGACCGCGAGAACTCCGACTTCGTCGTGATCACCGAGGTCGGCGACAAGATCGTCAAGTGGTCGACCGAGACGCCGGTCAACCGCCGTCACCGCGCGGCCGCGCCGACGTACCTCGAGGTGATGACGTTCGAGATTCACGTCGCGATGAAGGATCGCCGCGAGGTCTTCAAGGGCCTCCAGATGCACTCGTCGTCGCGCAACTACGCGCCGCGCGTGATCGCGCAGCGTAGCCGCCTCGTCCGGATCGAGGACCTCGGTACGAAGTCGCCGGTGCCGCACAACCTGCCCGAGGCGATGGCGATGACGCGCCTCTCGGGCGGCCGGGACGGCATCGAGAAGATCACGCCCGAGGACATGATCGGCTTCGACACCGGGCCCGGCGAGCGCTTCGGCCTCCTGGCGCTCGCGGCGAACGAGGAGATCGGGATCCTCGTCGCGCCGGACGCGATGAAGTTCTACGAGCGCGAGCCCGGTCCCGCCGGCGAGCTCAAGGCGCAGCGCCTGCAGGACACGATGATCTCGATCTGCGAGAACCAGAAGGATCGGTTCGCGATCCTCGACATCCCGCAGAGCAAGGACATCGAGTGGGTCCGCCGCTGGCGCCGCCGCACGGATAGCTCGTTCTGCGCGTACTACTGGCCGTGGCTGCGGGCGACGACGGTCGAGGACCGGACCGCGATCGTCCCGCCGTCGGGGCACCTCGCCGGGTGCTTTGCCCGGCGCGACCAGGACGGCGTCCACCACGCTCCCGCCAACCTCGAGATCGAGGGGGTCCAGGATGTCTCCCTCCGGGTGACCGAGGACCACATCGGGATCTTGAACAGCGACGCGGTCAACACGTTCCGGCTCCAGCGCGGTGTTCGACCCTGGGGCGCACGCACTGCGTCATCCGATCCCGAGTGGCGGTACATCCCGATCCGCCGTCTTTTCATCATGTTGCGCCGGTCCCTGGAGGCTGGTTTCGCCTGGGCCGCGTTCGAGCCGAACACGCCGCGGACCTGGGACGAGGTCAAGTCCAGGACCAACGCATTCCTGATGAAACTCTACGGACTAGGGATGTTCGCGGGGAAGCCCGAGGATGCGTTCTTCGTAAAATGCGACGCTGAGAACAATCCTCCCGAGCAAGTGGATAATGGGCTCTTGGTCTGCGACGTCGGCGTGGCGCCGGTCTCGCCGGCCGAGTTCATCATGATCTCGCTAGTGCAGACGATGGGTGCGACCCAAACGACGGAGCAATGACGTATGGCCGAACGTAAAGATCCGCTACCGGTCTTCTGCTTCAAGGTGCAGTTGCTCGGTGACGATCTGTTCTTCAAGAGCGTGAGCGGTCTGCGTTACGAGACCGAGGTCGTCCCCGTTCGCGAGGGCGGCAACAACGCGACGACGTATCAGCTCTACGGCGCGACGAAGTGGTCGAACATCGTCCTGAAGCAAGGCTTCACGCAGTCGTCGGGTGTCAACGGCCTGCTCAACTGGCGCGAGTCCTGGATCGGTCAGCGCGGCGCACGCAAGGACGGCAAGATCTTCGCGCTCGACACCGCGCTCCAGGTGCAGGCCGTCTGGTCGTTCTACCGGGCGTGGCCCCTCAAGTGGGAGATCTCGGAGTTCGACGCAT
Source organism: Pseudomonadota bacterium (assembly GCA_023386455.1). Lineage (GTDB taxonomy): Bacteria > Myxococcota_A > Polyangia > Haliangiales > Haliangiaceae > JABFXX01. Next base: position 5,048 of record JAEWJO010000644.1, read on the forward strand.
CGAAGAGCGAGCTCGCGATCGAGACGCTCGAGCTCGCGCACGAGGGCATCACGTTTAGCGCGTCGTAGCCATGACCACCACCAACGAACCCCGCGCTCTGACCGCTGCTCTGCAGTCGCCCGCCTTCGTCACGCGAGGCGGTGGCGGCGCATTGCACGCGGCTAACCGTCATGTCGAGCGCTGGGCGCCGGAGACGGAGGCGCATCGCAGCCGTCCGCTGCGCAACCTCGGGTTCGTCGATCGTCTCGTGTCTCCGTGGATCGAGTCGGCGCAGCGCTCGGCGTCGATCCGCATGTTCAGCCAGTACATGACCGGCCCCGTCGGCGAGCGGCCGGCGAGCAACGTGTCGTGGGTGTTTCCGCGTCCCTGGTACCAGGACGAGCTCGACTGGATGACCGCCGCGCGCGAGATGCGCACGCAGACCGCCGTCGAGCCGTCGTCGGCGCCGAGCATGTTCACGACGCGCGGCACGTACGTCGCGCCGCAGCAGCAGCGCACGCTCGCGCTGCCGTCGACGCTGCACGAGTACGTCGCACCGTCGCTGTCGGTCGCGCGTCCCGAGGTCGCGTCGGCAGACGCATACTCGCCGCTCGTTCCGTTCGCCGCGGCGCAGGCCGCGAGCGTGATGGCCACCGCCGTCGCGCCGATCGTCAACACGCCGGCCGCGCGCATGAGCCCCGGTCTGCGCAGCGTGCTCACGACCCTGCTC
>JAEWJO010000646.1 GCA_023386455.1 Pseudomonadota bacterium
TGAGACAGAGCTCGAGACGATCGAGCCGATCTCGCTCCTGCCCGCGGACGAGGTGCCGAAGGCGCGCCTCTACGCGCTCGGCGCGCTCGCGCTCAACATCGTGCTCGTGGTGCTGGCGCCGCACGTCGTGTCGCGCGGCTGGCGTCAGCTCGTCAGCGCACCGCCCGCGCCGTTCGATGGTGCGCAGCTGTCGTCGGTGCCGCTCGTCGGCGATCTCGGCGTGAAGCTGCAGTATCCGCCCTACAGCCAGCGCAAGAACTTCGAGGTGCAGTCGTCGTCGGGCGACGTCCGCGGGCTGCCCGGCACGACCGTCACCCTGTCGGCGCGCGTGCTCGTGCCCGCCGTGAAGGTCGAGCTCGTCGTCGAGAGCGGTACCGCCGAGCCGAAGAAGGTCGAGGCGAAGCTCGCCGGCGACACGATGACGTCGCAGTTCACGATCGACGCGTCGGCGCGCTATCGCATCTCGGTGCTGATGCCCGACGGCGAGCGAAAGATCGAGGCGACGCCGCGCGCGATCGAGGCCGAGCCGGATCAGGTTCCGGCGGTGCAGCTGATGGCTCCCGCCGACACGCTGGACGTCGCGAACCTGCGCCGCATCGAGCTCGCGTACGTGATCGAGGATGACTTCGGCGTGACGAGCGCCGAGCTCGTGTGGGAAGGCGGCAAGGATCGCGGGCGCAAGCCGATCGCGCTCGGCGCCGCCGCGCAGGCCCGGCTCCAGGGCAAGCTGATGTGGGACGTCGCCGAGGTCCAGGTCCCGAGCGGCGGCGACGTGCGCTACTGGATCGAGGCGAAGGACAACGACAACATCGGCGGCCCGAACGTCGGCAAGTCGCGCGAGTTCCACCTTCGCGTCGTCAGTCCGCGCGAGCGCCACGAGGAGACGCTCGATCGCCAGCAGCAGGTCGCCGAGAAGCTGCTGAAGAACCTCGGTGGCCGCCTCGTCGGGTTCGGTGACAACATCGCGGCGCGCGACGAGCACTCGCGCAGCCTGCGCGACGCGGTCGTCGAGCTCGCGTCGATCAACGCGGCGTACGAGACCGATCCGCACGCGAGCGACAACATGCGCAAGGCGCTCGGCGGGATTCACGACCGGCTCGACCGGCTCGCGTCCGCCGAGGTGAAGCTGATGCCGAAGGGCACGCAGAAGGTGACGCCGGGCCGGTTCGGCGTCGTCGACTCGAAGCTCAATGGCGAGCTCGAGGACGATCTCCTGACGCTCGCCGACTGGCTCGATCGCGAGCGCCTCGAGGGGCTGCTGGACGTCAGCGACGAGATCGCCGCCCACCAGAAGCGGCTGTCCGAGCTGCTCGCGCAGCACGCGCGGACGAAGGACCCTCGCCTGCTCGAGGAGATCAACCGCGAGATGCGCGCGCTCGACCGCGCGTACGCCGAGCTCGAGAAGCACCGCAAGGGCATGGCCGAGGACGTCCTCGACCAGTACGTCCACCGCGACGCGATCCAGGCCGAGAAGGGCACCGCGTGCATGGACGAGGTGCGCCAGCTGATCGCCGCCGGCAAGACCGCCGAGGCGCAGACCAAGCTCGACGCCTGCCAGCAGCAGCACTCGCGCGGCGCGAGCTCGCTCGAGGGCTCGCTCGCCGCGCTGCGCGGCGACAAGTTCGGCGACGAGCAAAAGAAGCTCGACGAGGTCATGAACGAGCTCGCCGACGTCGCGAAGGATCAGGACGACATCGCCGCCGAGGCGAACCGGATCTTCGAGTCGTACGCGCGCAAGGCCGACGACGTCGCGAAGGATCACCGCCGCGAGGCGAGCAAGAAGGTCAGCGCGCTCGTCGACAAGCTGCGCAAGAAGCTCGAGGCGATCAACGAGGCGGGCCTGACGCCGTTCGCGAAGGAGGAGCTCGATATCGTCGAGCGACGCCTCACCGACCTCGACCACATGGTCGCCGACGGCGATCTCGCCGAGGCGCTCGGCATGGCGCGCCAGGCGAAGCAGAGCCTCGACACGATCGCCGGCGAGCTCGAGGCCGCGATCAACGACGATCCGAAATCCAAGTGGGCCGACGCGACACAGAGCGCGCTCGACGACATCGAGCGTGCGGCACCGATCGCCAAGGAGCTGATCGACGAGCTGTCGTCGCTGTCGCCGAAACCCGAGCAGATCATGAGCGTCGAGGATCTGCGCGCACTCGATCGACTTCGCCGCCGCGAGGCGATGAACCGCGCGCGCACGCAGAAGCTCGGCGAGAAGACCAAGCAGCTCGGCGCCGACCTGCCGGGCGATGCCGCGGCCGAGCTCGGCAAGAAGCTCGGCGCCGCGAACGAGCACATGATGAAGGCAGACGAACGGATGAAGTCGCGCGACCCGTCGGGCACGCGCGAGTCGACACGCTCGGCCGCGGATGCGCTCGCGAAGGCGCGCGATCGTGCACGCAGCGCGGCCCGCCAGGCCCAGGAGGGCTCGACGAGCGACGAGCCGATCCGCATCCCCGGTGCCGACGAGTACCGCGCGCCCGAGCGATTCCGCGAGGAGATCCTCGAGGCCGGCAAGAAGGCGCCGCCCGCCGGCTACCAGGAGATGTGGAAGCGGTACCAGGAGGAGCTCATCAAATGAGGCGTGCCCTGCTCGCCCTCGCGCTCCTCGCGACCGTGCCCGCGCACGACGCCGCCGCGCGCCGCGATCGCACGGTCACCGGCGACGTGATCAAGGCCGCGCGCTTCCTCACGAGCTCGCGGCTCGACGAGGCCAAGACGCTGCTCGCCGACCTCCGGCAGCGCGCGCCCGACACCGTCGAGGTGAAGTGGCTCGAGGCCGAGCTCGCGTTCCAGCTCGGCGACTACGCTGGCGCGCTGAAGCTCCTCGACAAGGTGTCCGACGAGGCGGTCGACGGCATGGTCGGGCAGACGAAGAAGCTCGCCGCCTCGACGCTCTCCGTCACCGAGACGTTCGTCGACAAGAAGTCGCCGAAGGGCCACTTCATCATCCGCTACGCGGCCGGCAGCCACGATATGGCGATCGCCGATCTCGCGGGCGAGGTGCTCGATGCCGCGTGGGAGACCGTCGGCAACGACCTCGGCCTCAAGCCCGCCGACCCGATCCGGATCGAGATCCTCGGCGCGCCGTCGGACCTGGCGAAGCTCTCGCCGCTGACCGAAGCCGAGATCGAGAAGACCGGCACGATCGCGCTCTCGAAGTACAACAAGCTGATGGTCGTGTCGCCGCGCGCGACGCTGTTCGGCTATCCGTGGATGGACACGCTCGTCCACGAGTACACGCACCTCGTCGTGTCGCGCGTCTCGAACGACAGCGTGCCGGTATGGCTGCAGGAGGGCATCGCGCGCTTCGAGCAGACGCGCTGGCGCCGCCCCGCCGAGGTCCAGCTGACCTCGACCGAGCAGTCGCTGCTCTCGACCGCGCTGCGCAAGGGCCGGCTCGTCACGTTCGACGAGATGCACCCCTCGATGGCGAAGCTCCCGAGCCAGGAGTCCGCGGCGCTCGCGTACGCCGAGGTCTACACGCTCGTCGGGTGGATGCACGGCAAGATCGGCTACGCGGGCATCCGCGCCCTGCTCGACGCCCAGAAGGACGGCAAGAGCGCCCGCCGCGCGGTCGCCGAGGCCCTGGCGATGTCGTGGACCGCGGTCGACAAGGAGTGGCGCGCGCACCTCAAGGTATCGAGCGATCCGAAGGCGCGCGCCGGCAAGCCGATCAAGTTCAAGAACGGCGGCGCCAGCTCCGAGAATGTCGGGCTCGAGCAGGTCAGCGCGCGCGGTCGCAAGTTCGCGCGCCTGGGCGGCATGCTCCGCGCCCGCGGCATGCTCGAGGCCGCCGTCGTCGAGTACGACAAGGCGCTGGCCGCGAGCCCGGGAGGCGACCCGTTCGTCGCCGGCAAGCTGGCACGCACCCTGGTCGAGCTCGGACGCCACGAGCGCGCCATCGAGCTGGCCACGCCGCTCGCGGTCGCGGACGACCACGATGCGGTCGCCGCGGTGACCCTTGGCATCGCCCGCGCCGCGAGGCATGAATGGGCCGAGGCGATCGCCGCCTACGAGCAAGCACTCCGCGTGAGCCCCTTCGATCCCCAAACGCGTTGCGGACTTGCGGAAGCTTATGCCCAGATCGGAGATTCTCGGTCGGGCCGTGAACGGACCGCTTGCGACGAGCTGAAGAACTAGATGAAACCCGTCTCCGACATCACGCCGATCACGCAGCTCCGCCAGGAGCAGCCGACCGAGGTCAACCCCGTGGTCCCCGGTGAGCTCGCCGACGTCCAGTCGGGACCCTCGCCATCCCAGACGAGGTCGGATCTCGACGCGGTCGCCGAGCTCGCCGACGCGCACAAGCAGATCGTCACCGAGATCGAGAAGCGGATCATCGGCCAGCGCCGCGTCGTCGATCAGCTGCTGATCGCGCTGTTCGCGCGCGGGCACACGCTGTTCGTCGGTGTGCCGGGTCTCGCGAAGACGCTGCTGATCTCGACACTCGCCGAGACGCTGAACCTGACGTTCCAGCGCATCCAGTTCACGCCGGATCTCATGCCGGCCGACATCACCGGCACCGAGGTCCTCGAGGAGGACCACACGACGGGCCGCCGCGTGTTCCGGTTCATCAAGGGTCCGGTGTTCGCGAACCTCGTGCTCGCCGACGAGATCAACCGCACGCCGCCGAAGACGCAGGCGGCGCTGCTGCAGTCGATGCAGGAGTTCCGCGTCACCGCCGGCGGCCACACGCACGAGCTGCCGCTCCCGTTCCTCGTGTTCGCGACGCAGAACCCGATCGAGCAGGAGGGCACGTATCCGTTGCCCGAGGCGCAGCTCGATCGCTTCATGTTCCAGGTCGACGTCGACTACCCGACCGAGGCCGAGGAAGAAGAGATCGTCCGCCAGCAGACGAGCGATCACCGTCCGGAGCTGTCGCGCGTGCTCTCGCCGCAGCGCATCCTCCAGCTCCAGGAGCTCGTCCGCCGCGTACCCGCCGCGGACCACGTCGTGAAGTACGCGGTCTCGCTCGCGCGCGCGACGCGGCCGACGTCGCCGAACGCGCCGCCGTTTGTCCGCGAGGCCGTGTCGTGGGGCGCCGGTCCCCGCGCGTCGCAGTTCTTGATCCTCGCCGCGAAGGCGCGCGCCATCCTCGACGGCCGGTTCGCGGTGTCGACCGAGGATGTGTCGGCGCTCGCGCGGCCGACGCTGCAGCATCGCCTGATCCTCAACTATCGCGCCGAGGCGGAAGGGTTGCGCTCGGGCGACCTCGTCGATCGGCTGCTGTCCGTGGTCACTCCCTGAGGGCCTGATGCCCGCGCTTCCCGAACGGATCGACCCGACGCAGCTCGCGCGGCTGGGCTCTCTCCCGATCAAGGCGCGCGTCATCGTCGAGGGCGCGCTGTCGGGGCTGCATCGCGCGAGCGTGCACGGCTCGTCGGTCGAGTTCGCCGAGCACAAGGAGTACTCGCCCGGCGACGAGCTGCGCCACATCGACTGGCGCGCCTACGCCAAGGGCGACCGCTACTACGTGAAGCAGTACGAGCAGGAGTCGCAGCTGACCGTCTACCTCGTGCTCGACGCGTCGGCATCGATGCAGTTCGCGGGCGGCGGCATCTCGAAGCTCGAGTACGGCGGACTGTCGCTCGCGGCCCTCGCGTACCTCGTCATCCAGCAGCAGGACAAGGTCGGCCTCGTCGCGTGCGGCGATCGCGCGATCGAGACGATGGTCCCGCCGCGCGGCCGGACGACGCACCTCCACGACCTGCTCGCGGTCCTCGACCAGGTGATGGCCAAGGGCGGCACCGGCGACGAATCGCCGGCAGTCGCGCTCGGTCGCATCGCCGAGCTCGCGCGCCGCAAGCGAGCGCTCGTGATCGTCGCGTCCGATCTGTTCGATGGAGACGACGCGACGCTGCAGGCGCTCGCGACGCTGCGCGCGCAGAAGCACGATGTCTCGGTGCTCCACCTGCTCGATCCGCACGAGCGCACGTTCCCGTACGAGGGCCTCACCGAGTTCCACGCGCTCGAGTCGACCCATCGCATGCTCGTCAATCCGTCGGCGATCCGGCGCGACTACCTCGAGCGCATGGACGGCTTCCTGACGAAGTGCCGCACGACGCTCGCGGCGGCCGGCGTCGACTATCACCTCGTCTCGACCGATCGCGCGCTCGAGGCGACGCTGCTCGATCTGCTCGTCGCGCGGTCTCGGCTGCAGCCGGGACGGAGGGCGTCGTAGTGGGGTTCCTCGCGCCGCTGATGCTCGTCGGTGCGCTCGCGATCGCGGTGCCGATCGCGATCCACCTGATCGGCAAGAATCGCGCGCGGGTCGTCAAGTTCGCCGCGCTGGACTTCCTGATGGCGACGAAGCGCAAGACCGCGCGCCGCCTGCGCCTGCGCGAACGTCTGCTGCTGCTCGTCCGCGCGCTCGTGTGCGCCGCGATCGCGGTCGCCCTCGCGAAGCCGTTCACGTCGTGCGAGCGCAAGGGTCCGATGGTGACGCGCGGCCCACAGGCCGCGGTGCTCGTCATCGATGACTCGTTCGCGTCGGGCTATCTCGTCGACGGCAAGCCGTGGCTGCGCCGCGCGATCGAGGAGTCGCTGCGCATCATGGTGCAGCTCGGCCCCGAGGCCGAGGTCGCGATCGTCCGCGCATCGGAGGGCGCCGATCATCCGAGCGAGCTCACGCGCGATCACCTGCGCCTGCGCGATCAGCTGAAGGCGCTCGAACCGACCTCGCGCCCTGCCGACACGACGCGCGCGCTCACCCGCGCCGCCCAGCTGCTCGCGGCATCGAGCCACGCGCGCAAGAGCGTGTTCCTCGTCTCGCTCGTCGCGAAGTCGGGCCTGCGCACCGAGGAGGCGCCGTGGGGCAAGGATGGACCGACGCTCGTCACGCTCGATCTCCGACCGGCGAGGATGCCGAACATCGCGGTCACCGCACTGAAGGTCGACCAGGATCCGGGTGCCGGCAGCCGCGGCGTCGCGTTCGATGCCGAGGTCGGCAACTTCAGCGACGCGCCCGCGACCGTCGAGCTGCAGCTGACGATCGGCGACCGCGTCGTCGCGCGCGGCTCGCTCGAGGTCGGCGCCGGCGAGAAGAAGGGCAAGCGCTTCCTCGCGGCCCTGCCCGCCGGCACGCGCGCGACCGACGCGTCGGTCTCGGTGACCGGCGACGCGCTGTCGATCGACGATCGCCGCTACGTCACCGCGAAGGTCCGCGACGATGTCCGCGTGCTGCTCGTCAACGGCGACCCTCGCACGGTCCGCCACGACGACGAGCTGTTCTACCTCGAGGCGGCGCTCCGCCCCGGTGATCGCGAGGACAGCGGCACGTCGGTGCGGACGATCACCGCCGAGGAGCTCGCCGGCATCGATCCCAAGGCGAAGAAGAAGGGCTCCGCGCCGGCGATCGAGATCTCCGACTTCGACGTCGTCGTGCTCGCGAACGTCGCCGCGCTGCCGGCCGATCGCGTCGCCGTGCTCGCCGACTGGGTACGCCACGGTGGCGGCGTGTTCATCGCGCCCGGCGACAACGTCGACCCGGCGGCCTACGACCACACGATGCTGCCGCTGATGCCGCAGAGCCTGCGCGATCCGATCGACACGACGTGGGGTGCATCTCCGGACGAGCGCGCCAGCCGTGCGCTCCACCTCGTGAAGTGGGAGGCCGACCATCCGGTGTTCTCCGCGTTCCGCGGCGATGCGCCGGAGCTCGCCGACGCCAAGTTCTTCAAGATCGCGCTGCTCGGCCCGACGACCGCGACCGCCGATCGCAAGGTGCTGGCGCGGTTCACGAATGGCGCCGCCGCACTCGTCGAGGCGTCGATCGGCGCGGGCCGCACGATGCTGTTCACGTCGACGATCGATCGCGACTGGAACGACCTGCCGATCCACGCCGGCTTCCTGCCGCTCGTGCAGCAGGCGGTCCGCCACCTCGCGCGCAAGCACGCGCTCGGAGGCTCGGGCGATCACGTCGTCGGCAGCTCCGTGGTGCTGCCGACCGGCGACCTCAAGCGCGTCGAGGTGCGAGGCCCGCAGGGTCTCGGCGCCGTGTTCGAGGGCGATCGCATCGCCGGTCGGAGCTCGGTACGGTTCGGCCGCACCGAGCACACCGGCGTCTACCGCGTCGTCGGTACCGACCAGACCGGCGCGACCCGCGATCGCGACGAGCTCGCGTTCGTCGTCAACGTCGATCCACGCGGCAGCGATCTCACCGAGGCGCCCGCGTCGGCGTTGCCCGCGTCGGGAACCGGCGGCGGCGCTCCGCCGACCGATAACCGCCGCCGCGTCGAGCTGTGGCACGCGCTCGCCGGCCTCGTCCTGCTGCTGCTGCTCGCCGAAGGCCTGCTCGTCCAGCGCTAACGAGCGTCTCAGAATCGCTCGCCTCCCCGATCGTCGTGCTTGGCACGACCCTTGGACTTCTTACGTTCCGGGAGACCCCGATGCAGAGCCCCTACGAATCTTTCGACGACCCGACCGCCGAGGCCGAGGTCGATCCTGCGGAGACGTCCCCTCGGGTGACCACCGGCTCGCCGGAGCTCGAGGTCTCCACCGCTCGCCGCGCACTGCGCGAGCTCGAGGCGGCGAAGGCGCGCGTCGAGCGCGACGCGCAGCAAGCGGCCGACGAGCTGCGCGGCAAGCTGATCGCCGACCTGCTGCCCGTGCTCGACAACCTCGATCGCACGATCGAGGCCGCCGAGCACAACGGGGACGCCCCGTCCGTCGTCGAGGGCGTGCGTATGGTCCGCAGCCAGATGGCCGGCATGCTCGACCGGTACGGTGTCGAGCGGATCGACGCCAAGCACCAGCGCTTCGACCCGCGCATCCACGACGCGATCAGCATCGTGCCGGTGAGCCACCCGTCCGCGCACGAGGTCGTCGTCGACCAGATCGAGCCGGGCTATCGCTTCGGCGATCGGCTACTCCGGCCGGCGAAGGTCGTCGTCGGCCGCCACGTGCCCCGGTATCACTGAGCGCGACCCGCGAGCCGGTCGGCGAGCTTCTTGTGCTCGAAGCTCCCGATCACGTCGCGGCCGAGCGCCGGGTTCGTCGATTGATTCTGCGCGTGCTGGCGCTTCATCGCGCGCACGCGATCGGCGGCCTCGCCGACGCGACGGCGGAAGTCGCTGTCGCGCTCGGCTTCCTTGATCAACGCTTCCTGCGCCTGCTGCTGGTACAGCTCGTTGCAGCACAGGAGCAGCACGTCGCAGCCGGCGCGGACCGCCTGCACCGCCGCGTGATCGACGCCCATGTTCGCGGCGATCGCGTGCATGTCGAGATCGTCGCTGACGATCACGCCGCGGTAGCCGAGCTTTCCGCGCAGGAGGCCCGTGATGACCTTCTCCGAGAGCGTCGCCGGCACGGTCCCGTCGAGCGCGGCGAACACGACGTGCGCCGTCATGATCATCGGCAGGTTCGTCTTCGCCGCGAGCTCGAACGGGCGCAGCTCGACCTTCTCGAGGCGATCCCACGGATGATCGACCTTCGGCAGCTCGAGGTGACTGTCGGTGTCCGTGTCGCCGTGGCCGGGGAAGTGCTTGCCACACGCGAGCATGCCGGCCGCGTCGAGGCCGCGCGCGAACGCGAGCGCACGCCGCGCGGCGGTGTCGGCGTCGCGGCCGAACGCGCGCTCGCCGATGACCGGGTTCGCCGGGTTCGTGTGGACATCGAGCACCGGTGCGAAGTCGATGTCGAACCCGAGTGTGCGCAGCTCCTGGCCGAGCGCGCGACCGACCTCCTCGGCGACGCGCTCGTCCTCGCCGACGGGGAGGCCGTCGTGCGCCATCATCGGCGGCCACATCGTCGCCGGCGCGCGAACGCGCTGGACGAGCCCGCCCTCCTGGTCGACCGCGATCAGCGCCGGTGTGCCGTCGGGGGCGCGGCGATGCAGGTCCTGGTTCAGCGCGGCGAGCGCATCGAGATCGATCACTTCCTGCGGGACGCGCCCGGGCACGACGTCGATCACGAGGTTGCGCTTGAACAGGACCGTCGCACCGGCCGCACCGGCGTCGAGGCGCGCGCGCAGCTGGGGCGATGCTGTCGTCCCGGTGAAACCGATCCACAAAAGCTGGCCGACGTCGTCGCGCACCCGCAGAGCGTACTACGGCGCGCACTGCATCGCGAACGTGCCGTTCGAGCCCTGGCACGTCGCCGGCGTCTCGAGCGTCTCGAGCTGGACACCGACGTAGTGCTGCGCCGTGCCCGAGCTGATCAGCAGATCGACCTCGCCGATCGGATCGCCCGGGGTCGCCATCAACTCGCCCGAGAACGCCTTCGCCTTGATCATGAACTGGCTCGTCACGTTCTGCGCGCGCGAACCGAACGCGGGTGACGCTACCGGCGCCGCGACCTCGACCTTCCACGGCCCGCGCACGGCGAGCACCTCGACCGTGCACGCGCCGGCCTCGCAGCGGTTCTGTGTCGAGAGCATACCGATCCCCGGCTGGCACGGCTTGATCGCGCCCGGCACCGATCCGGCGTCGATGCTCACCTTGCACTTCGTGCAGCCCTGCAGGCCCGCCGCGCAGAGGCAGCCCGGATCGCTCTGACAAGCGCCGACGGTGCCTGTGCGATCGTCGCAGATCGCGATGCCGGTCTGGGTCATCGCGTCGGCGCACACGGTGCCATTCGTCGATGACGCAGGACAGGCGACCGCGAGGCTTTGCAGGCCGTCGCAGTTCGTGTCGTTGCCATCGCAGGTCTCGCCGGCATCGCGGTGGAACCACGCGCGCGAGTCGTCGCAGTCGCGCCCGGCGGAGTCCGCCATGACCGGATGGGCGTCGCAGTCGAGGTCGAGCTCTCGCCCTGTCGCGTCGAGCCCACCGTCGTCGGGGAACAGCAGGCGCAGCTCGCCGCCGGCCTTCGGCCGCCACACGATGCCGCTCGCGTAGGGCGTCTGATCGTCGTGGTAGCAGTCGACGACCATCACCTGCCCGGCCGCCGCCTTGTCGGTGTCGGTCACCTGCGTCACCGGCTCGACGGCGATCTCGTACTTGTCGATCTCGTCGGGCAGGACGAGGATCTTCGCGGGCCCGGTCGTGTCACTTCCGTGGAACGTGCCGATGCCGGTGATCTCGCCCGCGCCATCGTAGAACAGCACGAACGGGACGAATGTCGTGCCCTCGAAGTCGCCCTCGGGCGCGATTCGCAGCGTCAGCCCGTCGACGCTCTTCACGGACGTCATGCTCTCGCCGGCGGTCGTGCGCTGGCGGTAGTACGTGACCGTCTGGCTCGCGGCGGCCGGCGACGTGTCGGTGCGCTGGTCCGGAACGACGTCGACCTTGTCGGGCGCGGCGAGCACGACGCGATACGCCTGCGCGCCCGGAGGGCCCTCGGGGGCGACGAACGTCAGGTGCGCGCCGGTGTCGGCGCAGGCGGACGCGGTCGCGACGAGCAGCAGCAGGCGGGGCGAGCGCATGGTCGGCAGGACCTGGTGCCAGGCCCATGCCACGCGCCTCGGTCGCGCGTCTCGCGCGCTATCTCCGCGACGACACTGCGAGCACCGATGTAGGCCCGCCTCCGGTCAGCGTGACGCGCGCCGCACTCTTCGTTGGCGCGCCACGGCGAGCCTGTCGGCTCGCGGCCGCATCAGCGCGAGAACGAGGTCGCCTCGCCGGCGAGCTCGAGCCGCTTCGCGTTCTCGGCGGCGGTGTACACGACGATCGACCGTACGGTCGGGAACCGCATCGCGAGCACGACCTCGCGCCGGCCATCGCCGTCGAGATCGATCACGCCCAGCACGTCGACCGTGACGAGACCCTTCTCGGCCGGCTTGCCGGGGCGCGGCTCGGGCTTCAGCTCGAGGCCGTAGATCTGAAACGTCGGCTTGCACGCGGCGGTCGCGGTCGGCGACGCCGTCCATTCCTGGGCAGGCGCGCGTGCGCCATCGAGCGAGGCCGCGATCGGGAACGACTCGATCGTGCCATCGCCATCGATGTCGACCGCGAGCTCGTTGCCGGACATGCACGCGCCCGCGGTGTCGTAGGTCGCGGTCGATGGCGGATCGTCGGGGTTCACGATCTCGCCGACCGCGATGCCGCAGCCGCGCGTCGCCGCGCCGCACTTCGGATCCTCGGCGCGCGTGTCGAGCGCGCCCGGCTTCGGCGAAGCCGTGACCGCGTACGTGCACGGCGAGGCGCCGACGTACGTGCCCGTCGCGACCGATTGCGCGATCCCGACCTCGACGATCCCGAGCGTGTCGAACGAGCCCGCCGGCTTGCCGTCGGTGCCCATGACGACGAAGCGCGGGACGCTGCCGCGCTCGACGGTCGCCGCGACATCGGCGACCGTGTCGCTCCAGTCGAGGGCGCGCATGACGAGCGGCGCGACCGCGGGCCGTCCTCCCGCGCCCTGCGGACACATCTCGCCGATCACGATCCGCCGCGCGGCCGGGCCGACCTTCAGCGGCACAGATCCCTGCGAGACCGGTTCCGGCTCCGGAGGGGGTGAAGGCGGCTTCACCGTGGGTCCACATGCGGCGAGCACGATCGCGGCGAGCGCGCTGGCGCGGCCGGAGCGAGAGGAGGACATCCGGCGAACGGACTCGCGGGAGCGCCGTACGGATGCCCGCAGCGATGCCGCTGGCGGCACCACGAGTGAGATCGTGTCGATTCGACCTATTTCTCGCCACACCGGGGCAACGCCCCCGAGCGCGCCACGGTCTGACGCCATCGCAGAGACCATAACGCCAAGCGTGCCGTATCGGCCAATTCCGGCCAGCGCCGTTGACCCCTCCGAAAAAGGGTGTCTATAGTCCGCCCGCTTCACGCGATGCCTCAAAAACCCTCGGTTTTCCCATGTCTTACTTGAGCTCCAAGGTTCTTTTAGGCACCGCAGTCCTGCTCGTCGGCGTCGAGGTCGCAGAGGCCCAGATGACCCCCGGCGGTCCCATGGGCGGCGGTATGGGCGGGCCACAGCAGCCGGCCGGCGACGAGAAGAAGGACGGCGTCGCCGAGGCGGCGCCCAAGTCGACGACGCTCCTTCCAACGACGCCCGCGCTGCCGCCGCCGAAAGGCCGCCGCAAGCGGTGGAAGCTGTTCGAGCTCGACGGCTACTTCCGCCTGCGCACGGACTGGTTCAAGAACTTCAACCTCGGCTTTGTCGACGACGCGTCGCTCGGCGGCGCGCCGTTCCCGCGCGCGCTCGGCTGCAACTCGCTCGCGGTCGGCCATCCGTGTGACAACTCGCTGTCGGGCGCGAACATGCGCCTGCGCCTCGAGCCGACGTTCAACCTCGACGAGGGCACGTCGGTCCACGTCCAGGCCGACGTCTACGACAACATCGTCCTCGGCTCGACGCCGACGGGCATGGACCTCGCCGGCATCTACTCGAACACCATCCTGCCGCCGCTCGGTGCGTTCACCGAGGGCCAGGATCCGGCCACGCAGGGCATCAACAGCGACCGCGACGCGATCCGCATCAAGCGCGCGTGGGCCGAGGTCGCCGTGCCGCTCGGCATCCTCAAGTTCGGACGCATGCCCGACCAGTGGGGCATGGGCATCTACTACAACGCCGGTGGCGCGGATCCGATCAACGGCACCTACGACTACGACGCCGACTACGGCGACAGCGTCGACCGCGTCAGCTTCTCGGCCGGGATCCCCGGCACGCCGCTGCGCGCGATGATCGCCGCGGACTGGGACACCACGCGCCTCGTCTCGAACCAGACCAACGCGAACAAGGGTCGCGAGGGTCACCCGTTCGATCTCGACAATAGCGACGACACCAACGGCTGGGTCGGCGTCATCAGCCGCCTCGACTCGCCGCAGGAGTTCCGCGACACCGTCGACCGCGGCGACGTCGCGCTCAACTACGGCGTCTACTTCAAGTACAAGACGCAGAGCTGGGACAACGATCTCAACGGCTTCACGCTCGGCGGGCCGTTCGACGCGGCGACGCGGTACGTCCCGCGCAGCATGAAGACGTACTCGCCCGACGTCTGGGTCAAGCTCGGCATCGGCTCCGTCCTCCTCGAGGCCGAGGCGATCGCGCAGCTCGGTACCGTCAAGAGCCTCGAGGATCTCACCGGCACGGCCGGCGAGTTCAACATCCGCAAGTTCGGCGGCTCCGGTCGCCTCACGTGGAAGGGCGTCGAGGGCAAGCTCCGCCTCGGCATCGAGGGCGGCTTCGCCACGGGCGATCAGTGGGACAACGTCGTCCAGGGCCGGACGAACATCGCAAACGCGAACCTGCTCGGCGATCCGAACGTCTGCAACGCGCAGCACAAGTGCGACCTGACGGCGTTCTTCATGGACCGCGACTACAAGATCGACATGATCCTGTGGCGCCACCTCTACGGCGCCGTCACGAACGCGGCATACGCCAAGCCGTTCCTGCAGTACGACCTGACGAAGTCGATCATGTTCAAGGTCGCGAACATCACGTCGTTCGCGCTCAAGCCGGTCTCGACGCCGGGCAACAGCGATATGTACGGCACCGAGTTCAACGGCGACCTCGGCTACGCCAGCAACCGCATCTTCGCGGGCATCTCGTACGGCGTGCTGTTCCCGTTCGGTGCGCTCTCGCACCCCGAGTCGGATGCCGCAGCGGGCGGCCCGGGCTTCCCCTACGGTCCGAACGCGAACGGCGACTCGAACCTCGGCGACGCCGGCACGGCGCACACGATCCAGGTCCGGCTCGTCCTCGGGTTTTAGGCTGCGCCGGAGCGCATCGGTATCGACCGCGACTCAGAGCATTCCGAGCGCGGTCTGGAGACGATCGACCGCGATCAGCTCGAGCCCGCTGGCTTCGGCCGCGCTGATCCGCTTCGCGTTCTGAGCGGGCAGCATCGCGCGCTTGAAGCCCAGGCGCGCGGCCTCGGCGAGCCGATGCTCGCACAGCGTGATCGCCCGGATCTCGCCTGCGAGGCCGACCTCGCCGAACACCACGAGGTGTGGATCGAGCGCACGGCCCCGCGCGCTCGAGGCGATCGCGCATGCGACCCCGAGATCGATCGCGGGCTCGGCGAGCCGGATCCCGCCGGCGACGTTCACGAACACGTCGCGATCGAGCACGTCACACGCCGCGCGCTGCGCGAGCACGGCGAGCAGGAGCGCGACGCGGTTGCTGTCGACGCCGGCCGCGGTGCGACGGCCGAGCCCCGCCGATGCCGGCGCGACGAGCGCCTGGATCTCGACGAGCAGCGGC
>JAEWJO010000067.1 GCA_023386455.1 Pseudomonadota bacterium
GCGCGCCGCCGTCGTCGATGCCAGCGTCATCGATCGTCGCGATGCTGCCCGCGGCATCTCCGCCCTCGGCGAGCAGCGCGGCATCCGGCCGCGTCTGCTTCGGCCTCGCATCCGGCGGCGCGTCGACGCCCGCATCGACGAGCGCGGTCTCGCCGGGCTCCTGCTCGCCGGGCTTCGTCGCCGCTTGCGTGGTGTCCTCCGGCTGTGATTCCGGCGCTGACTCGGCGGGCTTCGCGGTCTCCTCGGGCAGCGCCTCGGCACGCGGTGGAGGCGGAGCGAGCTCGATGTCGACCAGCTCGACCTCACGGTGCGAGGACCTCGTCGCCCACCAGACGCCCGCGAGGATGCCGTGCAGGAGCACGGAGACCGCGACGGCGCGCGCGAGCCAGGACACGCCGGTCGAAAACCGCTCGGCCAGGATCACGGGTCTATGCGTTGTGCCGGTCACGATTCTCGACGGCCCGCTAGGAGCGCAGTAGCATTGGTGCATGGCCGAGTCCACCGAGTCGAGGGACAGGCCCCTGAGCGGCGACGAGGCCGCTTACGTGAGGGCCGCGCGGGACAAGGCGTTCGTGCTCTACGAAGGCGTCCGGGTCCCGCACCGCAGCTGCGGGATCGCGATTGCCGAGACTTTCGGACTGCCGTCGCGGCCGTACCAGGCGCTCCGTCGTGGCGGCATCACGGGCAAGGGACCGTGCGGCGCGATCCGCGCCGGCGAGCACGTGCTCGGCGAGCTGCTCGGCGATCCGGATCCGGCGGGCGCGGTGACGGCGGAGCTGCGCGCGGCGATCTCGTGGTTCCAGGACTCGTGGCTCGCGCGGATCCGCGGCGGCGAGCCGGACATCGTGTGCGACCACCTCGTGCGGCCGCATGGCGATTTCATGGGACCTGCGCGCAAGGCGTTCTGCACGAATCTCGCTGCGGAAGTAGCGGCACTGACCGCCGAGGCGTTATGTCGGTTCGCGACGTCCCGTCCACCGGTGACCCCTATCGAGACCCCATGAAACTGACCAAGGACCAAGTCGCTTCGGTGGTCGCCGAGGCGTCGCAAAAGATGTCGGACCCGAACTACGCGAGCGTGCTCGTCGGTGGGTTCGTCCAGCAGCAGACGCCTGTCTCGAACTTCATCAGCGCGCACGAACGCGAGCTCGGTGGGGCCGAGGGCGTCGTGAATGTCATCTTTCACTGTGCGCTCGTCGGACAGTGCTACCAGCGTAATGGCGGCAAGGTACGGACCCTCTCGTACGAGGACCTCGACGCGGCCGCGCGCGGAGAGCCGCTGGTTCGCCTCGAGAAGGCTCAACTCCCGCTGCACGAATTCATCAAGGCGAACGTCGAGAACGAGGAAGCGCAGAAGCTCATCGCGATGATCGCGCTCGCGATCGACGGCATGTCGTAGCGAAAAATGATAAGCCAGCGGTCATGGCGAATCCGACCGCTACCTTCGATACCTCGCTCGGTACCTTCAAGGCCGAGATCTATCTCGACAAGATGCCGATCACGGCGAACAACTTCATCAAGCTGGCGAAGCAGGGCTTCTACGACGGCCTGCACTTCCACCGCGTGATCAAGGACTTCATGATCCAGTTCGGGTGCGAGTACTCGAAGGATCCGAACAGCCCGCGGTGCGGCACGGGTAACTCGCCGTTCGGCAACGTCCAGGACGAGCACCCGCCGGAGCACAAGCTGTCGAACGAGCCGGGCACGCTGTCGATGGCGAACACGGGCCGGCCGAACTCGGGCGGCGCGCAGTTCTTCATCAACACCGTCCACAACTCGTACCTCGACTGGTTCACGCCGGGTCAGAGCAAGCACCCGGTGTTCGGCAAGATCACCGAGGGTCTCGACGTCGTGAAGAAGATCGAGACGACTCCGACCGCCGCCGGCGACCGCCCGAAAACGCCGGTCAAGATGAACAAGGTCACGATCGAAGGCATGTAGCCTGCGGTCGCTCGCGGCGATCGCGGTTGTCGCCAGCGCGAGCGTCGCGTATGCGGCGCCTCGCGTCGTGCGCGGCGTCGTCGTCGAGCAGAAGGCCGAGGGACGCCTCGCCCATCCGATCGCGGGCGCGACGGTCCTCACCGAGCACGGTGACGTTGCCGTCACCGATCTCGACGGCTACTTCACGATCAGCGTCGCCAGCGCGGATCGCGAGCTGACCGTCACCGCGCCCGGGCACGTGTCCCGGACGATCCGGCTCGCGGCCGGCGACGAGCTGCTCCGTGTCGAGCTCGCGCCGGCGTCGGGAAGCGAGGTCATCGAGGTGACCGGCCGCGCACCCGAGGAGACGAAGCCGCTCTCGTATCAGCTGACCGCCGACGAGATTCGGTTCCTGCCCGGTGCCGCGAACGACATCCTGCGTGCCGCGCAGATCCTGCCGGGCGTCGCCCGGATTCCCTACGCGTTCGGCGGGCTCGTGCTCCGCGGGACGAGCCCGCGCGACACCGCGGTGTTTCTCGACGGGATCGAGGTACCGATCGCCTTTCACTTCGGCGGCATCACGTCGTTCTATCCGAGCTACATGCTCGAGACCCTGACGCTGACGTCCGGAGGGTTCGATGCGAGCGCGGGGCGCGCACAGGGCGGTCTTGTCACGCTCACGACGCGCGAGCCGAGGACCGATCGCTGGCGTGTCGGCGGCTCGATCGGCCTCCTCGACTCGGGAGCCTTTGCAGAAGGACCGGTCGGCGGCGGCGGCGTGATCCTCGGCGTTCGTCGCTCGTACCTCGACACGATCGTCTCGCCGTTCGTCGAGGACGACACGCCGCTGCCGAGCTACTGGGACGCCCAGGTTCGCATGTCGTTTGGCGACCCTGGCAAGCGCGGCCGCGTCACGCCGATGATCTTCACGGCGATCGATCGCGTCGCGAGCGACGAGGTCACGGTGACGTCGCTGTTCGTGCGTGCGGCAGCGCCGTACCTGCGCGTGTGGGGGCCGCTGTCGCTGCGGGTCGTGCCGTGGGCAGGGTGGACGCAGCTGACGTTCTCGAGCGAGGAGGACAACGGTGTTCGCGACACGATCCGCCGGCCGACGATCCCGGGCGGCGTGCGCAGCGAGCTCGTGCGCGACTATCGCTGGGGCCACGTTCGCGGCGGTCTCGATCTCGACGCGGGATACCTCGCGCAGACCGAGATCGACGCCGGACCGTCGGGTCCGCGAGACCTCGGCTCGACGCTGTGGTGGGCTGATCTCGCGCTGTGGGGCGAGACGCGCCTCCAGCTCGATGAAGATCGGTTCAGCATCAAGCCCGGTGTGCGCGTCGACCTGTACGGCCTGTCGGGCGAGCTCGTCGTCGATCCTCGCCTCAACATCGCGCAGCGGCTGACGCCCGAGCTGACGCTGCGCCAGGCGATCGGGCGCTACCACCAGCCGCCGATCCCGGCCGATGTCGATCCGACGAACGGAAACCCGGACATCGGGGGCTCGTACTTCGATCAGGCGTCGCTCGGCGTCGATGCCGAGCTCGGAACGACGTTCGCGTCTCTGACCGCGTTCGCGGGCTACGGCCACGACATCGGCGTGCAGGTGCCGGATCCGCGCAGCAGCGATCAGGTGATCGATCCGAACTTCGGCGGGCTCGGTCCGACGTTCCAGCTCCTGCTCGAGAAGTCGCTCGGCTTCTCGTCGTATCGCGAGAATCTCGGACGCGCGCGCACCGTCGGCACCGAGCTGCTCGTCAAGCGGCACGTCGGCCGCTGGTTCTTCCTGGCTGCGTACACGCTCTCCTGGTCGCAGCGCACCGATGACGTGAAGCATCCCGATCCGCTGAGCAAGGGCCTCTGGCGGCCGTTCGAGCTCGACCAGCGTCACAACCTCAACGTCGCGGCGTCGGTCGCGCTCACGAACTGGCGGTTCGGCGCGCGCATCCAGCTCGTGTCGGGCAATCCCTACAGTCCGTCGGTGGCCGACGAGTACGGTGTACCGACGACGTACCCGTTTGCCGGCAGGCTGCCGGCGTTCTTTCACCTCGACGTGCGCGCCGACCGCAAGTGGCGTCGGTCGTGGGCCGACATCAACCTCTTCTTCGACATCCAGAACGTCACGAATCGTCGCAACGTCGAGGGTCGCGAGTTCGGCTACGATGACGATCACATGCTCGGCTACGACGAGGATCTCCCCGGATTGCCGATCCTGCCGTTCATCGGCGTCGAGCTCGCGCCCAGATGAAATAGGGACCGACGGTCAGCGTCGCTTCGAGTCTCCTCGATGCGCAGACCGTCGATCAGGCCGAGGCAATCTTGCCCAGCCTGCGCATCTCGTCGAGCTGCGCGATGAGCTGCAGCTCCTCGAGTCTCTCTCGCATGCCGGGCCGTGCCTCGAGGTATGCCGAGTACGCGCCGCGGACGAATGGGTCCACGTCGATCTCGTGCTCGACACAAAGCTCGGCGGCGCGAGTGAGCAATTCGCTCACTTCGTTTTGCCAGCTCTTCTCGCTTGGGTTCGCCACGACAACTTGGAAAGCATCGACCGTGCCGGTCGCAACTGACCGAAGCGGCAGGCGAGGGTCTCGCGCTCAGCGACTCAGAAGCACGATGCAGCGCAACAGCTCGGCGACGCCCCAGGCCTGTGCCGCACAGCCACCGGCGCAGTACGGCGGTTGCGCATCGAAGACCTCGCTGATCGAGCCGATGCAAGCATCTCCGAGATGCGCGATGAGACCCTCGAGCTTGCCGCGCGCGCCGGCGATGTCGTCAGGGCGGACGCGAAGGGCCGCGTCGATGTACGGACCGATCAGCCAGCTCCACACGGTGCCCTGGTGATAGGCGGCATCGCGCGTCAGCAGATCGCCACGATAGGTCGCCTTGAAGTCGGGATGATCCGGCGACAGCGAGCGCAGACCATGCGGCGTCACGAGCTCGCGCTCGACGGTCTCGAGCACGCTCTTCCACCGCGGAGGATCGAGCACGGGATTCGGCAGCGAGATCGCGAACAGCTGGTTCGGCCGACACGCCGGATCGTTGCCGTGCTCGCCGTCGACGACGTCGAACAGGTAGCCGGTCGCCTCGTTCCAGAACTTCCGGTTGAACGAGGTCTGCGCGCGCTCGGCGGCGACGCCCATCGCTCGCGCGCCGTCCGGATCGCCGGTGCGCGCCATCCAGTCGCTCATCAGGCGGAGCGCGTTGTACCAGAGCGCGTTGATCTCGACGGCCTTGCCCCGGCGCGGCGTGACGACCCAGTCGCCGGCCTTCGCGTCCATCCACGTCAGCTGGTAGCCCGGCGCGCCCTGCGCCATGAGGCCGTCGTCGGGATCCATGTGGATGCCAAAGCGCGTGCCGCGCACGTGGTGCTCGATGATGTCGCGCAGCATCGGCAGGAGCTTGATCAGCGTCCGCCGATCGCCCGACGCGCGCAGGTAGCGATCGAGCGCGTGGAAGTACCAGAGCGTCGCGTCGGCGGTGTGGTACAGGCCCTCGTTCGCGCCCTCGGGGAACATGTTCGGGATGAGCCCGTCGCGGACGTGGTGCGCGAACATCCGCAGGATCGAGCCCGCCTCCTGGACGCGGCCGGTGAGCAGCGTCAGGCCCTCGAGCGAGATCATCGTGTCGCGACCCCAGTCGGTGAACCAGTGGTAGCCGGCGATCACCGTCCATGCTTCGTCGCCGGCAGCGCGCGCGCGCACGTGATCCTCGCGGCGGCCGGCGGGGCGGATCACGAAC
>JAEWJO010000098.1 GCA_023386455.1 Pseudomonadota bacterium
GGCGACATCGACTCGCACCTGATCGAGTCGACGCGTCGACCCGACGCCGAGATCACGTCGCGCGACAACGCCTCGGCCATTCCCGAGGCCGAGTACCCGCCGAAGTTCCTCCCCGCAAACACCGAGCTGTCTGCGCCGATCTTCACCGGCAACGATCGGTTCGACAGCCAGGAGGAGGAGGCGACGCGCATGGCGAACGTCGACGGCTCGATGCCTCCGAAGCGCGCGCGTGGCCCGAGCCGCCTGCCGCCGCCGTCGGGCCGCACGGCCGCCAGCAAGAACGACGAGCGCACGCGCGCCGTCGACATCCGCAACGACCCCAGCATCAGCGACATCGACTGGGACATCGACTGATAGACTCCGAGGATGCGGTCGGACGGGCCAGAGGCCGATCGATCGATCGGCGGTCCGAGCGAAGCGAGGATCGACGACTCGTCGGGCCGAGGGTCCCCCTCGGTGGAGCCGACGTTGCCGACCGGCTCCCCCGACGACGACGCGAACGCCGCCGCCAGGCGAGCGCGTCCGTCGAAGGAGCTCGCCGACACGATCCCGGCGAGCTCGCCACCCGAGCACGCGAGGACCGGCGACAGCATCCCGCCACCGCCGACGCGCTACCGCTTCGGGGCCGAGCTCGGGCGCGGTGGCATGGGCCGCGTCGTCGAGGCATTCGACACGCAGCTCGGCCGCACCGTCGCCCTCAAGGAGGTCCTGCCGACCGGCGGCGCCAACGTCGTCAAGCGCTTCCAGCGCGAGGTCCAGATCACCGCACGCCTCGAGCACGCGTCGATCGTTCCGCTCTACGACGCCGGCCGCACGAGCGATGGCCGGCCGTTCTACGTCATGCGTAAGGTCGGCGGTCGTCCGCTCGACCAGCTGATCGCGAAGGCGCGCGGTCTGCCCGAGCGACTCGCGCTCCTGCCCAACGTCGCCGCCGCGATCGATGCGATCGCGCACGCCCATCGCCGCGGCGTGATCCATCGCGACATCAAGCCGCAGAACATCCTCGTCGGCGAGCTCGGCGAGACCGTCGTGATCGACTGGGGCCTCGCGAAGGTCCTGGGCGAGACCCATGACGACGCCGACGACAACGCGATCGATGCCCTCGCGCCGATCGTGCCGAGCGCGGCAGACTCGCTGAAGACGCAGCTCGGCGCGGTGTTCGGCACGCCTGGCTTCATGGCGCCCGAGCAGGCGCGCGGCGAGGAGCTCGACCCGCGCGGCGACGTGTTCGCGCTCGGCGCGACGCTCTATCACCTGCTCGCCGGCAAGCCGCCCGTCGCCGGCACGAGCGCGACCGAGATGATCGCGTCGACGATGAAGAGCGAGATCGTCCCGATCACACACGTGACGCCGGGCGTTCCCGCCGAGCTCGCGACGATCATCGCGAAGGCGCTCGCCGGCGAGGCGAAGGATCGCTACGCCAGCGCCGGTGCGCTCGCCGAGGACGTCCACGCGTTCCTCACCGGTCAGCTCGTCGCGGCCCACCGCTACACCCGCTACCAGCGGATCGCACGGTTCGCGCGCCGTCACCGTGCCGCACTCGCGGTCGCCGCATCCGCAGCCGTCGCGGTCGCCGCGCTCGCGTGGTTCAGCGTCGCGCGCATCATCACCGAGCGCGATGCCGCACGTGCCGCACGTGGCGAGGCCGAGGTGCAGCGCGCGACCGCCGAGCAGAGCGCGGCCGAGGCGAAGCTGCGCGCCGACCAGCTGCTCGTCGCGCACGCGCGCACGCTCGTCGCCACCAATCCGACAGAAGCAATCGCATCACTCAAGCAGCTCGAGTCGTCGTCGCCGGCCGTCCTCGACGAGGCGAGGGCGCTCGCCAGGTCCGCAGTCGCGCTCGGCGTCGCGTGGGGCCTGCCCTCGCTCGATGGACCGACGCTCACGTTCGCGATGACCCGCGACGGCAAGCGACTCGTGCAGACGAACCGCGCCGGCGACCTCCAGGTCGTCGACCTCGATCTGCGGCGCGCGATCTTCACGCAGAAGGTAGGCCCCGCCACGCGCGCCCTCTGGGTCGACGGCGATCGCAGCCTGCTCCTCGTCCGCGACAAGCAGCCGCCCGCCCTGCTCGATCCAGCGAGCGGCGCGGTCACGCCGATCGGCAACGTCGAGATCGAGGGCGCGATCCCGTCGTCGGCCGGCGATGCGGTCGCCTACGTCGACGTGCTCGGCAACGTCGGCGTGATCGACCCCACCGCACGCACGATGACCCCGCTGTGGACGACCGGCAACGCGCAGCGCGACCTCGCGTTCGCGCCCGACGGCAGCTACATCGCTTTCGGCGAGAAGCTCGACCTCGCGCGCGCGCGATTCGTCGCGATCGATCGTGCCGGCAAGCTCCTCGTCGAGCGGCCGGGACGCGTGCTCCTCATGGGCGTCTCCCCCGCGGGCACGCTCGCGATCTCGTTCTTCGACGAGATCCTCGAGGTCAACCCGAGCGCACCCTCTCCCGCGTTCACGAAGGCCAACATCTCCGTCGACGACGCACGCGGCGTTCACTACCTGTCCTATCGCGGAGACACGCTCGCGATGTTCACGTTCCGCAGCGTCCTCTACTGG
Source organism: Pseudomonadota bacterium (assembly GCA_023386455.1). Taxonomy (GTDB): domain Bacteria; phylum Myxococcota_A; class Polyangia; order Haliangiales; family Haliangiaceae; genus JABFXX01. The sequence continues at coordinate 2,563 of JAEWJO010000098.1, forward strand.
AACGGCAAGCGTGCGTGGCGAAGCGACACGTTCTCCGACGGAGTCTACCTCGGCGACGAGACGCTGCCGGGCGTCCTCGCCGTCACCACGAGCGAGAACAAGATCCACCTCGTCGGTGACGACGTACACCTCGTCCTCCCGCTGACCGCCCGCCCCGACGGCGCCCCGCGCATCGCGACCGCGCGCGGCATCTCGCGGTTCGCCGCCACCGCCGGCGACGCGCTGCTCGTGTGGGACGCGAAGGCCATCCTGCCGCGCTTCGTCCAGGGCCTCGCGGGCTTCTTCATCGACGATCGCCACGTGCTCGTCACCGGCGGCATGACCGAGGACTGGACCGTGATCGACGTCGATACCGGCGCGCAGGAGCCGCTGCCGATCCGGCCGCTCGGCCTGCCCGTCGATGTCGACGTCGCCGACGACGGCCGCGTGCTCGCCCTCATCGAGCACGGCGACCCCGCCGGCGCACCGGGCGCACCCACGCGCACCGCCGTCGTCGTCGCCCCCGACCGCAAGACCCAGCAGCACACCAAGGTCGGCATGGGCCCGGTCACGCTCGTGCCGACCGACGGCCTCGCGTTCGCGGGCGAGGCCGGGCGCATCTTCACGAGGCTCGGCGATGCCCCACCGCGCGAGCTCCTCCAGCTCGACGGCGAGGTCCGCGCGCTCGCGCCTCGTGGCACGCACGCCCTCGCCGCCCTCTCGAAGGCGGGCGAGCTCGTCACCACCAACCTCGAGGGCACCGACACCAAGCGCGTGCGCGTCGACATCGTGCGCGACTCGTTCATCGTGTGTGACGCCCGCGGCGACGTCCTCCTCGCCGCCGGCAACCGCCTCCTGCGCTGGCGCGGCGACGTCCACGAGCTCGCGCGGTTCGCCGCCGAGCCCGCGGGCACGATCGTCGCCATGACCCCCGCCGAGACCGGCGTGTTCGTCGCGCTCGCGAGCAAGGACCTCTTCTTCGTCGCGTCCTCGGGCGACATGACACCGCGCCGCGTGCCGCTCGGATCCAACGTCGTCGTCGGCGATCGCGGCCACCTGCTCGCCGGCCTGTCCGTCACCTCGCAGATCGAGCTCGTCGACGTCCCATCGCTCGCGAAGTGGACCCTGCCGCGCCTGTTCTCGGGCATGCCGCAGATCAGCCTCTCGCCCGACGGTCGTCGCATCGTCCAGGCCGTCGGCGGCCGCCTCGCCGTGTGGCAGCTGCCGCAACCCGGCACCGACTACGGCGCGTGGCTCGACGAGATCACGAACGCGTCGATCCGATCCGGCGCGAGTGCCGCCGACGGCAACCTCGCGTGGCCGTGGCAGCAGCCGCCCGCGCCGTGATCGCTACCGCGTGAACTGCTCGACCGGCTTGTACTCGGCCGCCCGGCCGCCCATGTGACGGCTGAACCAGCGCGCCCGGCGCGCCCGTGCCGCACGATCGACGACGCGCTCGAACCCCGGTATCACCCGCCGCATGACCTCGGTCGCCGCGACGAGCGGCGCGGTCGCGAGCGGCGCGAGCACCCACGGGCCCACCGGCGGCAATCCGTTGTGCTTGTACGACTGCGGCGTCATGAACAGTCGCGTGTAGCCCAGATGCATCCGGTGCTCGAGCTCCTCTCGCAGTCGGCGCGCGAGCGGCTGGCTGCGATCCGGCTCGAACGCCGCCGCGTATGCCTGGCACAGCGCCTTCCCATCCTCGCCCGATCGCCGCGCCGCCTTCACC
>JAEWJO010000121.1 GCA_023386455.1 Pseudomonadota bacterium
CCTTCCATGCCGAGCTGCGTGAGACCCGCGACGGCCGCGGCGCGCGCCGATTCGGCAGGAATCTGCGAGAGACGCTCCAGACCTGCATCGCGGCCGCGGCGCCAGCCTTCCTGCCAGCCGTGCATCCAGTGCGTCGGATCGATCGCGGCGGCGCCTGCCTCGACCGTGCCCTCGAGGCCGGTCTGCAGCGCCTCCTCGAGCATCTCGGCGCCGATGCGCTGCCAGAGCGGGGGCCGCGTCAGCGCGGTCGCGCCGATCGCCGTGAGCTGCTGCGCCGCGGTACCGGCGCCCGTCAGGGTACGCACGAGCGCGCCCGCGTAGAACTGCGCACCGGCGGTGAGTGCACCGGTCGCCGCCTGCGTGATGACCTCCTGAACGCCCTCGCGGCCGAGCTCGTAGCCCGAGCCGAGGACCGCCTCGCGCGTGAGTGCCGAGCCTGCGCCGGCGGCTGCGCCGGTCGCTGCACCGAGCAGGATCGTGACGAGCGGACCGGTCGCGGTGCCGGCCGTGAAGATCGTGACGAGCACGGTGATCACGACCGCGACGACGGCGGCCGCGATATCGGCGACGCGCTGCTTCGCGGCGCGGAATGCACCGAGCGACTCGTCGAACTCGGCCCGCGCGGCCTCGATGCGACCTTGCTCCTGGTCGGTGACCTCACCGTAGTGCGCGGGATCCTCGGAGATGATCGAGTTACCGACCTCGGCGCGGTAGTCGCCCATCGCGCGGTCGAGCCGCGCGCCCTCGGTGCCGGCGGTCAGTCGATCCATGTTCGGATTCGAGATCTCGCCGCGGTTGACCTCGTAGTCCTCCTCGGCGAACGAGAGGCTCGTCAGCGCCGTACGCGTGCGGTTCTGGATCAGGTCGCGCGCGGCCTCGTCGCTATCCGGAATGCCGATCGCCTCGGCGATCCGGTCCGGCGGGAGGTTCGGGATGCGATCGCGCACGAGCGTGCGCCACTGCAGGAACTCCGGGTTATCGCGAATGCGACGGACGCCGGTCGACCGGCGATCGTCCGCGAACAGGCCGCCGGAGTGCTCGAGGAGCTGGTCCTCGAACAGCTGCGAGGTATCGACGACGAACGACTGGAACTGGATCCGCGCCTCGCGCTCCGCGCGCTCGAGCTCGACGCGATTGGCGGCGGCCGTCTGCGCGGCGCCGCGTGCGGCTTCGAGTCGCTGGCGCGCGTTCGACCACCGGATGTAGCGGTTCTCCATCGTCTGGCCGCCGCCGGGCGGCATCGCCTTCACGGTCGTCCAGTAGTTGATCAGCCGGTCGTCGGATGCGTTGCGGATCGTCGACTCGATGCCGTCGTTGTCATCCCACAGGCCGGCGTTCTCGTCGATCCGCGAGCCGGTCGGATCGTTGATGCCCTTCACGCCATCGCGGATGATCCCGATCATCGTGTCGGTCGTGAGATCGTTGCGGCTGCCGATCGAACCGACCTTGCGCTCGACGGCATCGTGGACGTCTTCCCACAGCTGATCGCGAAGCGTGCGCTCGCGAGCGCGCGCCGCGTCGCGGATCACCGTCGCGGCGGGTGCGGTGGCGCTGGTCGCGGCAGGCGCGGCATCGGCGTCGGCCGCGGGCGCGGTGCCCGAGATCGCCGGTCGGAAGTTCATCGAGTAGATCGAGACCGCCTCGGCGAGCAGCGTGTCCCAGCCGCCGATGTTGCACGCGTAGCGCATGCGCGACATCGCGTTGAACCGCTGGTACGCGAGGCGCTCGACCTCCGACTGCGGGATCTCTCCCGGCACGCCCTCGACGGCACCGGCCGTGATGCCCGCGCGCTGAGCCGCATCGCGATCGCGATACGCGAGCATGTTGCGCACGAGCTCCTCGCGCGTCGGATCGCCGCGCACCGCGGCCATGACCTGGGCCATCAGCGCCGGATTGCCCATCAGCCGGTGGTACTCGTCCAGCGACAGGTGGGCGAGGTTCTCGATCACATCCTCGACCTGCACGCGCATGTCGGTCGAGATATCGTCGGAGCTGCGCGAGGCCTCCTCGAGCGACGCGAGGTGATCGTCGCCGCCTGCCGCCGTATCGGACGTCAGCGCGTTCATCGCGTCGCGGCGGTACTCCTCGGTGTCGCAGAGCGCCATGAGTCGCGCCATGTACGCCGGGTCGTCGAGCCGCCGCCGCCGCTCGTCCGGCGTCATCTGCCGGATCGACGCGATGATCTGCGTCTCGTCCTCGGTCCAGTCGCCATCGGTGAGCACGCGTGCGTCGGGGTTCTCCTCGCCCGCGTTGCCGATCATGCCCTCGACCTGAGACCGCTCGAAGCCGGACAGCTCCCCCTCGAGGATCGCGCGCACGTCCGGGTTCGCCATCAGGCGCTGGCAATCCTCGCGCAGGCGCGCGTTCACCGCCGCGTCTTCAACGGTCGCGTCCGGGTCCGCGGCACGCGCGGTCGCCTCGAGCTCACGGCGGATCGCGGCGCGACGCTGGCGCATGTACGCCTGGATGTCGCGGCGCATGCCGGCCTCGTCGGTGTTGTCGAACATCCCACCGAGGACGCCGTGCTCGCCGTGCGCGCGCGATTGCAGCCGGTCGACGAGATCCGACTGCCCGGTGAGCCCGCGATAGATGCGGTCCCACTCGTACTGATCGTCGGCCCGGGCGCGCAGGACGCCCATGATCGAGGAGTTCGCGAGGACCGCGCGGCACTCGGTGTCGCTCGCTTCCTCGACGAGGCGATAGATCGTGTCGATGTCATTCGCGCCACAGGCGGCGCGCAGGCGCACGTCGAGATCGATGCGTCCGGTCTGGGCGAGCGCGATCGCCGAGTCGATCTCCGAGGCGTCGCCGACCGCGCCGACGCGACTATCACCCGTGATCTCGTGCCCGGCGTCCGAGCCCGCGGCGCCGATCTCCGACGAGAAGCCCAGGCGCGAGCGGGCCTGCTGCAGGTAGAAGCGCAGCTCGATCCCGCCGGAGAGCTGGCGGAACGCGATGTGGATGAGACGCTGCTCCTCCTGCGTGCGGCCCTCGATCTGCGCGAGGATCATCTGCACCTGGCCATGACCGCCCTGGTCGTGGAGCAGGCGCCACATCTCGCGAGCGCGCGTGCGCGCCTGCTCGACATCGAAGTCCGGACGCACGAGATGGCGATTGCTGTCGCTGATGACGAGCGTGTCGGACGAGTCGGCCTCGCCGCGTACGCCGGCGGCGGCCGCATCGACGCCGAGTCGCTCGGCGACCTCTCGGCG
>JAEWJO010000124.1 GCA_023386455.1 Pseudomonadota bacterium
GGCGGTGGCGCGGGCGGTGGCGCCGGTGTGATCCGGATCTACACGCCGACCATGCCGAGCGGGCCGAATATCTCGCCGCCTGCCAGCTCCTGACGCGCGAGGGGCCGGTGACGAGGTGCGTCGAAGACCTCGTCGAGCCGACGTGATATGTGGACGGTGTGCATCCCGCCAGCGCTCGCCTGATCGAGACGATCCGCGCATCGATCATCGGTGACGACCACGCCCTCGAAGGACCGTACGGTCCACGCCGCGTCACCTACGCCGACTACACCGCGTCGGGACGGTCGATCACGTTCATCGAGGAGTTCATCCGCGAGCAGGTGATGCCGCTCTATGCGAACACGCACACCGAGACGAGCGGCACCGGACGCCAGACGACGCAGTTCCGCCAGGACGCGCGCGACATCATCCTGCGCGCGGTCGGCGGCGGCGACGACGACTGCGTGATCTTCTGCGGCTCGGGCGCGACGGGCGCGATCAACAAGCTGCTCGACGTGATGAACCTGCGCATCCCGGCGGACCTCGATACTCGCTACGGTCTCGCGCAGGGGATCCCGGAGTCCGAGCGGCCCGTCGTGTTCATCGGCCCGTTCGAGCACCACTCCAACGAGCTGCCGTGGCGCGAGTCGATCGCCGACGTCGTCGTGATCCACGAGGACGCCGACGGCCACGTCGATCTCGCGCATCTCGAGCAGGAGCTGACGCGCTACGCGGCGCGCCCCGTGAAGATCGGCAGCTTCTCGGCGGCCTCGAACGTCACCGGCATCGCGACCGACACCGTCGCGGTCTCGACGCTGCTGCACCGGCACGGCGCGCTGTCGTTCTGGGACTACGCGGCGGCGGGACCGTACGTGAAGATCGCGATGAAGGAAGACGACGCGCTCGCCTACAAGGACGCGGTCTTCATCTCGCCGCACAAGTTCATCGGCGGACCGCAGACGCCCGGTGTGCTCGTCGTCAAGCGCACGCTGCTCTGCAATACCGTCCCGGCGTGTCCCGGCGGTGGCACCGTCGCGTACGTCAACCAGGAGGAGCACCGCTACGTCGACGATCCGGTGACGCGCGAGGAGGGCGGCACGCCCGCGATCATCGAGTCGATCCGCGCGGGCCTCGTCTTCCAGCTCAAGGAGGCCGGCGGCGCCGACGCGATCCGCGAGCGCGAGGTCGACTTCATCGAGCGCGCGATCGCGTCGTGGTCGAAGAACCCGAACATCGCGATCCTTGGCAACACGAGCGCGTGGCGGCTGTCGATCGTGTCGTTCATCATCCGCCACCGCCAGTCGTACCTGCACCACAACTTCACGGTCGCGCTGCTGAACGATCTGTTCGGCATCCAGTCGCGCGGCGGCTGCGGCTGCGCGGGACCGTACGGTCACCGCCTGCTCGGCATCGACATCGCGACGAGCAAGGAGCTCGAGCGCGAGATCGTGCGCGGCTGCGAGGGCATCAAGCCGGGCTGGGTGCGCGTGAACTTCAACTACTTCCTGTCGGAGACGCAGTTCCAGTTCATCATCGACGCGATTCACCTGATCGCGAACGAGGGCTGGCGCCTCCTGCCGCACTACCGCTTCAATCCCGACACCGGCGAGTGGCGCCATCGCGCACACAGCGCGGTCGCGGTGATGCGCCTCGACGATGTCTCGTATCGCACCGGCAAGATGGAGTATCGCTCGCGCCACGCGACCGAGCCGGAGTGGGCGCTGCCGAACTACATCGACGACGCGAAGAAGATCATCGCCGCGACGGCGGCGGAGTTCGCGACGCTGTCGATCGAGGAGCTGCCTCGCACCGACGACTTCGAGGAGCTGCGCTGGTTCCCGCTGCCGAGCGAGGTGCTCGAGGAGCTGCGCGGCCGACCGACCGGCCGTCACGCGCGCCTGCAGCTGCCCTGATCACTTCGCGAGCAGGCGCACGCCGAACATCAGGTCGAAGTCGTAGCTCGTGTAGTCGAGCTCGATGTCGTCGGCGTCGTTCGGATCGTCCTTGTGGTTGTGCACGCTGAACGGGAACGCGACCTGGGCGCCGACCTGCACCGAGCTGACGTCGAACCACATGCCGGCACCGAACTCGAAGCCGACGCCGACGTCCGTGTCGGAGGTGTCGACGTTGAAGCCGAGGACGTTGCCTTCGACGCTCGCGTGCGCGATATCGATGCCGATGCCGCCTCGACCCTCGAAGTGAATCTTCTGCTTCAGCGGTAACTGGAACAGGACGTTCGCGAGAACCCGGAACCGGTGCGCGGAGACATCGAGGTTGCCGAGGCCGTTGCTGAACCCCTGGGCGTCGGTGTTCACCGGCGTCCAGTCGGCAGACACCGCGCCGCCGATGTTCTCGGGCACCGCGCCAGCCTTGATGCCGAGCTTCGGGCTCGACTCGACACGGTCGGTCCATTCTTCGTCGCCCATCGGAATCGAGATGCCACCCGCGATCTCGAAGAAGCTCTCGGCGCGCGCGGCGCGCGGCGAGGCGAGGATCGGGAGGGCGAGGACAAGGCTTGTACGAATAACCCGCATGCCCCGAGGGTCGCTGTCATCTCGGGGACTCGCAATGTCACCTGGCGGTAGACATCATTCAAATGGGGTTCCCGCCGGATCTCGCGTACTTCGGCGTGGCACAGCGGCTGCTTTAGCGGTCGTCACCACCCAAGGAGCATCCCCATGAAGACCCTCTCCACCTCGGACCTCGCGAACGTCACCGGCGGCAAGGACGCGACCTCGATCTCGGCCGGCTCGTGCAACAACGACCAGCTGTACTCGGCGATCCAGGGCATCCAGAGCTCGCTGAAGGACCTGGGCAAGAACCAGAACCAGGGCCTGTTCTCCAGCCAGGGCATGATGTTCATGACGATGGCGCTCGCGCTTCGTCAGCAGAACACGACCGTCGTGTATCGCGGCGGTGGCAACGGCTGCCGGTTCTCGTGGCGCGCGTCCTGGTGATTCAGGTCTCGCGCAGCGCCGCGACGACGAGCCCGTGAAACTGCTCGCCGGCGTTGCGAAAGATCCAGCCGACGTGCGCGCGGCATCTGCTGCACACGGCGATCTGCCACGTCCAGCCCGGGAACCACGAGAACGCGCTCTCGGTATCGCCGATGTAGCCGCAGCCGGGCGCAGCGTCGAAGCAGCCGATGTGGTGCACGATCCCGTTCGGGTTGACGAACGTGTGCTCGTGCGCGCCCGCCATCTCGATCCGGTGGTCGGTGTCGCTGATCCGGTGCTCGCACACGACGCAGACGAGCGCGTGCTCCCCGTCATCGTCGGCCGTCTTGTCGACGGTCTTCGGCGCCGATCTGCGGTCGCGCTCTCGATCGAGCAGCACGAGTCGAGTGTAGAATGAGACATGTCGATCGCCGACCGGATCCTGCCGTTGTGCGAGTTGTTGCTGGGCGCCGCGTACGCAGACAAGGAGCTGAAGGATCAGGAGCGCGACGAGGTTCGCGCGCTGCTCGAGGAGCTTGCCGGCGAGCTCCCGACCGAGGTCGAGATGAAGATCGCGCAGTTCGATCCGTCGACGTTCTCTCTGAAGGCCGTCGCGGCCGCGTTCACGTCGGACACCGAGGACGAGCGGAAGAAGCTCCTGTACCTCGTCAGCGCGGTGAACGAGAGCGACGAGGAGATCGACTTCGCGGAGGACCAGTACCTGCGTGACCTCGGCGCCGCGCTCGGTCTGCCGGCGAGCGCGCTGAAGGGCCTCACCGTCGACGTCGAGGCCGAGCCTCTCGAGCAGGTGTTCCAGCAGGTCCGCAAGGGGCCGCCTCCTCCGCCGAAGCGGAAGGTCGAGTCCGTCGACATCGACATGGACTGATCAGTTCGGCAGGCGCTCGTCGGGGCGAATCGGTGCGCCGCGACCATCGAGCACGCGCTTGAACTCGGCGAGCTCGTCGTCGGTGACGATGCCCTTGTCGTGCAGCCAGATCGCGCGCTGCAGGTCGTGCAGCGCGTCGCCCGTCGGGCGCATCGGGATCGCGACGGCGCGGGCACGCTCGCGCGCGCGCCGGCGCGCCTCGTCGAGGAATGCCGCGAGCTCGTCGACGCGGGAGTCGCTGAAGAAGAACAGCGTGCCGGCTCGATCGGCGAACCCGACCTGCCGGCACCGCGTCGAGGCGTAGTACGCACCGGTCGCGACGGCGATGACGCTCCAGAACAGCCACGCGTAGGGCTCTGCATCCGGCGTGATCGCCGCGATGACCGCGAACGCCGCGACGACGACCGTCGCCCAGAACGCGATACGCGACGACGTCCACACCTCGATGCGCTCGCCGTACATGAGCTCGTAGGGGAAGCAGAACGTGTTCCCGCTGCCGAGCCGCTGCGTCGTCACGCGGATGCCGTCCGGATCCAGCCGGTACGTCCTGCGAAGCAGACCGCGACGTTGAACGAGCTCGCGCGACATCGCCGGCGAGCTTACCCGATCGCTGTCACGGATTGCCGTAGTCGTCGATCCACGGAAACTTCTTCTTCGGCGCAGCCCGCTCGATCACCTTCTGGATGCCGAGCGCGAACACGATCATGATCGCCCACTGGTCGACGAGGAGAGGCAGCGCGATCGCCTGCATCCGGAACGACCAGTAACCGGGGATGAACCACATCCCGATCACGATCGCCATCGCGATCGCGACCGCGAGCTTCAGCGCCCGATCGTTGTGCCTGTCGAGCTTGCGGCGATCGATGTCGCGCAGCAGGTCGCGATGGCGCATGTCGCCGAGGTCGAGCAAGCCGTCATAGCTGCACGAGGCACACGTGGCGCCATCGTCCTGCCGATGACCGCACTCGGGACACGCCCGCATCAGGAGAACTTCGCGGACATCGTGATCGGCGTCGCCGCGAGCGCGCGCGAGACCGGGCAGCCCTTCTTCGCGGCGTCGGCGAACGTCTGGAACTGCTCGGCGGTGATGCCGGGGACCTTGCCCTCGACGTCGAGGTTGATGCCGGTGATCGTCCAGCCCGCGTCCTGCTTCTCCATGCTGACGGTCGCGAGCGTGCGCAGCTCCGTCGGCTCGTGGCCGGCTGTCGTGATCTGGAACGCGAGCGCCATCGTGAAGCAGCTCGCGTGCGCCGCGCCGATCAGCTCCTCGGGGTTCGTGCCCGCCTTGCCGTCTTCCGACTGGAAGCGCGTGTTGACGCTGTACGGCTGATCCTTGAACGCGCCGGAGAGCGTCGAGATCGTGCCGTTGCCCTTGGGACCAGTGCCGTGCCAGATCGCGGTTGCAGTGCGCTTGAGTGCCATGCCGGGCGGTATAGCCGGGAGTCGGTCAGCGCGTCCACAGCGCGGCGATGCCGACGTGGAAGAGCCGCGAGTCCTCCGTCATGAAGTTCGGTGTCGGCGAGTAGCCGGCTCCCGCCTCCGGGAGCAGCGCCCAGTGCTTGCCGATCTGCCAGAGAAATCCGATCGAATCACCGATGAACGGAACGCCGACGGGCTGCGCGCCGCTCGCGTACAGGCGGTGATAGCCGGCATCGATCGACAGCACGAGCTGATGGCGGCCGAGCTCGACGGCCCCGATCACGGGGGCCGAGACATAGACGTCCTCGACCTCGGCGCCGCCGGCGTACGACAGCCGGTAGCCCGCGCCGGCGCCGACCGCGAGCGACCACCGGCCGTGCTCGAGGAGACGAGCCTTGCCCGCGAGCTCGATGCTGCCGGTCGACGCGAGCGCGGTCGCGAGCAGCGTCGTGTTGAGCTGCGCCTCGATGCGATCGGTGATCCCGCGGCGGGCGCTGATCGCGAGCTCCGGCAGCGGGGCGTTGCCGCCCTTGCCGCCACCCTCGTCGACGCCGACGGTCCCGGCGCCGGAGATCTGTGCGCCGAACAGCCACTGCGTCCGGCCGACCGGCGCGACCCGGGTCGTGCGATAGGCGGTCGTCGAGCCACAGCCGGCGACGAGTACGAGGACGAGCACGATGGGACGCATCAGTTCACGGCCTCGCTGTAGGTGATGATCGCGCCGCACATCTCCTGGTCCGTTCCCCAGTGCAGCGTCCGCGGCTCCTGCTGGTGGCCGTTGACGATCTTCTGGTTTGCCTGCGTGTTGTCCCAGTGACACTCGACGTAGAGCTCGTCGCCCTTCCGAAGCTCGACCGGCGTCTCGAAGTAGTAGTCGGCCATCCAGTGGAAGTCCCAGCGCGGAATGTTCAGCAGACACTCGGTCGAGCCGTCGGCGCGCAGGATCGCGACGCGACCGATCGAGCCGAGCTCGTGCATGTGGAGCATCACGTTGTGGATCTCGATCGGCTTGCCCTTCGTGAGGATCGTCGGGTCGTACGAGAACCACACCTTCGTGTCCGGCGCGCCCGCGGGAATCTCCATGCCGGGACCGATGAACCACAGCGGGTTGCCGACCGGCGCGCCGGCCTCGACGCGCTCGACGTGATCCTCGAGCATGATCTCGATCGCCGACTGATCCGGTGCCGAGCCGTGCCCCGTGTCGTAGTGAACGTTCAACACGATGCGCGTGTGCGCCGGCAACAGCCGCCCGATGCCATCGGGAAGGAGCCGCGGCAGCACACCCGGCTGCCAGCCGCCGATGTACCTGGTGTCTGCACCGAGCTCGTTGCCCTGGCCCCAGCAGTCCCAGCCGGGACGACCGTCGGCGCCGTCCTTCTTCGCGAGCTCGGCCGCCGTCGCTTCGTCGACGGTCGACACGATCACGTGGTGCACCTCGCCGCGGACGCCGGGGATGAAGTCGAAGCCGGTGATGTAGCGATCGCGATCGATGACGTCCGAGTCGAGCAGGAAGCAGCGGATCTCGTCGGCGCCGATCTTCGGCTGCGGCGTGAACGGCGCGCGCATCACGGCGCGCAGATCGACGCGCGGCAGCGACGCGGGCGGCGCCTCGACCACCACGCGATCGGCGATGTCGCCGATCGGCATGTTGCTCTCGAACCAGCGCAGCATCGTCGCGCGCTCGTCCTCGCCGAGGGAGCGATCCCAGCGGTAGTGATTGCAGCAATCGGCCGGCTGCCACGGCGGCATCACGCGATCCTCGATCGCCTGGTACGCCGCCTCGCGCACGGGAACGAAGTCCTGGTACTCCATCAGCGGGAACGGCGCGACGCCGGTCGCGGTATGGCAGCCCTGGCACTTGGCGACCGCGAGCGGCTCGATATCGCGATACCAGGTCGGCGCGAGCGTGCCCGCTTCCGGATCGGCGGCGCGGCATGTCGCGAAGTCCTCCGGCAGCGGACTGTCGGCTTCGTAGAAACAACCGGTCGCCGAAACGAACAGAACCACCCAGCGCATCATGAGCGGAGTGGTTCTGCAGTCGATGTGCCGCGCTAACCTGGCGATGTCTCGTCGATCGGTGGCGCGGTTCGCGACGTGAACGGACGGTCACATCGCCGGCATCGCGTGGCGGCCATGCGTGCCGATGCGGTCGACGGTGCTTGCCTGCGGACCCTCGCGACCGCTCTCCTCGGTGAAGCGAACCTCGTCACCGACATTCAGCCCATCGACGCCGCCGAGCACGCTGTTGCAGTGAAAGTAGACGCGGCGACCGTCGTCCGGCTCGATCCATCCCCATTCCTTCTCGACGTCGAGGAACGTCACGCGGCCATGTGCCGGACCGTTTGACTGGCGCACGACGTCACCACGGTGCAGGCTCCTCCGGACGTAATCCTCGAGCTGCCGGCGCGTCGCCTGGAACGCATCGCGGATCGCGACGTAGACGTCCTCGTGAGTCTCGTCGGGACCGGGATCGTGGCTCGTGACGATGTCCTGTCCTGGAACCCCGACGCTGATGCGAACATGAAACTGCCGCCCTTTCTGGTGATGGCGATGTGGCGTCTGGATCGTCACCTCGACACGCATGATTCGATCGAAAACTCGCTCGAGCTTGCCAATCCACTCCTGGATCCGCGCTTCGACAGCATCACTCTTCTCCATCTCTCGGAAATTGATTTCGACAGAAGGCTGCATAGTCAGAGCGCGTGCATCGTCCGCGCCACGCATCACGCTGTGACCTTCGCGCCCTCGGGAGAGTGCCGTCGGTGTCTCCCGTGGTCGACGTATCTGGTTTCGATCCCCACCTGCATCACTGCAACATCGCGACCCGGCACGTGAAACCTCGTGGCATGTCGCGTGCTGAGTAGCGCCCTCAGCGCCTCCATCAAGGACCCCCCTATGGCCGACGAAGTACACCCGCTCGCGACGATCGATCCCACCGTGCTCGCCACCGTCACCGGAGGTGCGTCCTCGCCTTCCGACCAGATCGCGACGATGCTGCAATCGCTCATGTCCTCGATCAAAGATCTTGCGCAGAGTCGCAACCAGGGTAGCGGCAGTGACTTCATGCAGATGCTGCCGATGATGATGATGATGAACCGCGGCCCGAGTGGTCCCGTCGAGGCAGCGCCGTCACCGCTGCCGCCCGATGGCGACCCGAACGGATGGACGAAGGTCGCGTGACCGACTTCGTGTAGGCTGCGCGGATGACCGCGCGAACGTTCACGCTCGACTATCTCGAGCGCGTGACCCTTCGCGACGGCACGCCGGTCTTGCTCCGCCTGATCGCGCCGGAGGACAAGGAGCTGCTGCGCAGCGGCTTCGAGCGCTGGTCGCCCGAGTCGCGCTACGCGCGCTTCCTCGTTCCCAAGCAGCGCCTGACCGACGACGAGCTCGCCTACCTGACCGAGGTCGATCAGGAGCGTCACTTCGCGCTCGGCGCGCTGCGCGAGGGTGGGGAGACCGATGCGATGCCGCTCGGGCTCGGCATCGCGCGCTTCATTCGCCTGCCCGACGTCGAGGGCGAGCCGGTCACCGCCGAGGCGGCGATCGCGGTCGCCGACGAGGTGCAGGGCCTCGGCCTCGGCCGGATCCTGTTCCAGCGCCTCGTCGCTGCTGCTGCCGAGCGTGGGATCGAGCGCTTTCGCTGCGAGGTGCTCGGCGTCAACCACACGATGAAGATGCTGCTCGACGGCATCGCGCCGGAGCACACGACCGAAGTGTCTGCCGGTGTGATGTCGATCGACTTCCCGTTGCCGGGTGTCGTGCCCGGTGAGCGGCCCGAGGAGTCGGCGCTCTACCGCCTGTTCCGCGCGGCCGCAGAGAATGCGGTCGAGTGGACCGCGGCCGTGCGCCGGCTCTGGCGCCGCGAATGAAACCCGAAATCGAAACCGAACCTTCAGCGATGTTCAGCGGCTGCGACGCACGCTCTCGACATCGAGCTTCTCGAGGGCATTGTCGTGATGCTTCACGCGGATGACCGGCGTCACCCGACGTTTGTCACGCGGCGACGAAGAAGCGGCCGGAATCGATCGTCGTGTCGCAGAGCGGCTCGGCGGCCGAAGCAGCCTCCGCGATCACGCGCGGCACCGCGAGTCCTTCTTGCTGGAGGAGCTCGATCGTGCGCGGCGCACCGATCGCGTCGACCAGGACGGACGGCGGCGCCCAGTTGAAGCCAAAGCCCATGATGCGATCGACGTCGCGCGCGTGCTGCACGACCTCGCCGACGCGGCCGAGCGCGTAGCTCACGTAGCCGAGCATCACGCGGCGGAGTAGCTGCGCATCCTTGCCCTCGGCGCGACACAGGACGTCGAACGCCTCGGGGTGGCTGCCGCTCTTGATCGCGGCCTTCATGCGCTCGATGAACGCCGGCATCGGCGGCTTCACCTCGGCAAGCGGGCGGTAGTCGCCGGTCACCGTGTCGAGCACGAAGTGGACGGCATCGGCGCCCTTGCCGTCGACGCGGAAGAAGCCGCCCTTGTCCCTCGTCTTGCGGCCGAGGTGACCGCGCTCGATACCGCGCGCCATGTACTGCGGCAGCTCGAACGTGGAGTGGGCCTCGTCGCTCGTGTTCGCGTAGAGGTTGTCGACGATCGCCTTGTGGACGTCCCAGCCGACGAGATCGATCGTCGCGAGCGGCGCGAGCGCGCGGCCGGTGTGCGAGCCGACGAGCTGATCCATGTAGGCGACGCCGTGCTCCTGCGCGAGCTGGGCGATCTCGTTCAGCAGCTTGAAGCCGATGCGGTTGCCGGCGAACGCGGGCGTGTCGGCGCACTCGATCACGACGCGGCCGAACGTTGCCTCGAGCACCTGGCGCATCGTCTCGACGATGGCGCGATCGGTGCCCGCGTGCGGGATGATCTCGGTGCCCGCGATGACGGTCGGCGGGTTGAAGAGGTGGATGCCGAGGAAGTGGCGCTTGAAGTCCTCGCTGCAGTCGACGCACATCGCGGCGATCGAGAGACCGGACGAGACGGTCGCGACGATCGAGCCGGAAGAGCGCGACTTGTCGATCAGCGAGAAGATCTGCTTCTTCGTCTCGAGATCCTCGGAGACAGCCTCGAAGATCAGATCGGCGTCGGCGACGACGCGCGCGAGGTCAGCGTCATACGTGCCGACGGCGATCGCTTTGGGCGCTACCTTGCCTTTCGCGAGCTGCTCGGCGCGCGTGCGACCGGCCTCTGCCTTTTCGAGCGTACGGGCGAGGAACGTGGTCGGAATGCCCGCTGACGCGAACACCGCACCCGATCCCGACCCCATCGCTCCGTTGGCACCAAGCACGACGATCTTGCGGATGGGCCTCATGGTCCGCAATGAAACAGCAAATCGCGTACCGCGCGAAGACCGCAAGATCTGAAAGATTCGTCATGGCTAAAACGTGACACGGAAGCCCACCTGCGCAGACGCGGGCGCGTAGCGCGCAGTCGCGTTGCCGAAGTTCGGGTTCCTGCCGACGGGCACAGGGCTCTCGCTGCCGGCGGACGTGATCGTCTTTGCCCAGATCAAGTCCTCGTAGGTCCCGCCGGAAATCGGATTCGCGTTCTGCTCGATACCGCCGACTCCACCCGACGAGAGAGAGAACTGAGGCGCATACGTGTCGTCGACTCTGAATGTGCCTTGGCGGTTGTAGAGATTGAATATGTCTACGTACAGCTCGGCCGCGGTCGTCTTCGACAGCTTGCGCTTGTACGACACCTGGAGATCGATGCCGTGCTCGAAGTCGGTTCGGCCGAGCTGGCCACGTGGCAGGAGGTAGGACTCGTTGCCTCCGTAGAGGTAGTGCGCGGCGAGCGCGTTACGCGGAATGCCCGAGAGCGCACGGATGCGCGTACCGACGGTGAGCAGGCCGTCGCCGACGTGGAAGCCGCGATAGGCGTCGAGCTTGATGTAGTGCGGGCGGTCCTGCGGCAACCTGCCGCGGCGGTTGCCGAGGAGCTCGATGAGATCGTACTGCGACGAGATGTTGGGATCGGTCTGGCCGTTGTCGTAGGAGACGAGTCCCGGGTAATTGCCGTCCGTACGCGAGAACGTGTACGAGCCGGAGACGTAGAGACCCGAGGCGAACTTGCGAGAGACCGAGAGCTCGATCGCGGCGTAGTCGCGCACCGGTTTGTCGAACTGACGGATGCCGCGGTAGAGGCTCAGGTCACGTTCGAGGCGCGCGCGCTCGGCCGCGTCCTCGGTCGTCGCGATCTTCTGCAGGAGCTTCTTCTCCTCGCCGGCGGACCACTCGCCGGGGTTCGCGATGATGTAGGTGTTCGCGCCGTCCGGCGAGACGTCCTCGATCACGCGGCCGAGCCGGCGATGCTGGAGGACGGCGCCGAGGACGAAGTTCGACGGAAGCGCGACCTCACCGCCGAGGAGACCCTCGTCCATGTACTGTGCGCGAATGCCCGGTGCGACGAGGACGCCCGAGCTACCGAGCAGCTCCTGGTTCGCGGCCGGCTTGGTCGTCGTCAGGCAACCCGTGCCTGGCGCGAAGCCGGTCGCCGGATCGACGTCGCCGCACGCGGCCGCGTTGTACGTCTGGCGCAGCGACACCTCGCCGCCGAACGAGCGGTCGTTGATGTCCATCGGGATCCCCTCGTAGTAGCGACCCCACGCCGCGTAGACCTTCGACCGCCCCTGGTTCGTCGGGTCGTAGATCGCGCCGACGCGCGGCGAGAAGTTGCCGCGCAGCACCATCGCGTTGTCGCCGAGGAAGTTGCCGGTGAGCGCGTCCTGCGTACCGCGGAGGCGCTGCGCATAGCGCAGGCGCTGCTCCTCGTAGCGAATGCCCGCGTTGAGCGTCAGGTTCTGCAGCGGGTGCCACGAGTCCTGGAGGTAGGCGCCCCAGTTGACGGTCTCGCCGCCGATCTTCGTCGCCGGATCGCCGAGCCCACCGAGGTAACGGCAGCGCAGCATCTTGTCGTCGCCGCCGGGGTCGTTCGGATCGGCCGTCGTGCACTCCTTGTCGAACGCGGGATCGATGCTGCCGGGTGGCGCGATCTCCGCCCACCGGTTGACGTAGATCGTGCTGCCGAAGTTCTGGATCAGGCCGCCGCCCGAATAGAGGCGCGTGCTGATCTTCTGGGCGTCCTCGACGTCGAGCCCGGCCTTGATCTCGTGCGTGCCGATCGCCTTGACGCGGTGGAGGATGCCGATGCGTGCGGCGCGGCGCTCCTCGCGGTCGCGCGAGATCGAGCCGGGGCCGCCGATCGTGTACGTGCTGTTGTCCATCGGGCAGTTCGTGATCTGCGAGTACGGATCGTCGCCGCTGTCGCTGCAGCCGTTGATCGTCGCGGCGGACTCGCCGCCGTAGGCGCCGATGCGAGCGAGGTCGCTGCCGGACAGCACCTCGAGCGGGGTGTCGTCGAGCGCGCTGTCCTGCGCGCCGGTGTTGAACGTCGAGCGATGCCACGCGAGCATCGCCTCGACCTCGGTCGCGCCCCCGCCGAGCTTGCTCGTCCACCGCGCCGCGAGGTCGGTCGTGAGGCCCCACGAGCGCGTCGCCGTCGACGGCAGACCGGCGAGCGCCGGCATCTTGCTCGACGTCGGCATCGCGATCAGGCTCAGCATTGCCTGGTCGCGGGCGGTCGGCGCGAGGTTGATCTTCGCGATGATGTTCGTCGTCCGCGTTGTCGCGCTGCGCGTCTCGCTATCGAGCGAGTCGGTGATGTGGAAGCCCGTCGACGGATCGAGGTCGGGCGAGCCATCGGCGTTGTCGGGGGTGCAGGCCGAGAGCGAGCCGTCGGCCTGCGTGATGCGGCAGTCGGTCTGGCGCTTCGTCGTCCGCGTGTAGTCGGTCTTCGACAGCTTCGGTGCGACGCCGACGTAGAACCACGCGCGCTTCTTGACGATCGGGCCGCCGATCTCGAACCCGAGGTGGCCGTCGTACGCGTTGTTGCCGGTGATGTCGATCGACGACGCGTCGCTCGGGGTCGCGTGCGCGCTCGCGGCGAGCCACCCCGGCTGGTAGACGCCGAAGATCGAGCCGCGCAGCGTGTCGGTGCCCGAGCGCGTGATGATGTTGACGATGCCGCCGGTCGCGCGGCCGTACTCGGCGTTGTAGCCGCCGGTCACCGCGATGATCTCGTGGATGAACTCGTTGAGGACGGGCGTGCCGACGTTGCCGAATGTCAGGCCCGTGATGTCGTTGCCGTCGACGATGTAGCGGTTCTCGAGGCCGCTCGCCCCCGAGAACGCGACACCGGCGCCATCGTTCGAGGAGCCGGGGACGCTGCCGAGCGCGCTCTGGAACGTGTCACCGGGGACCGGCAGTGACTCGAGCTGCTCGCGGTTGATCCGCTTCTCCTTCGTGGTGGAGACGATGTTGATCGGCGGCGGGCTGCCGTGGATCTTGATCGACTCGCCGATCCGCATCGCCTGGTACAGCGGCGTGACGTTCCCGGCACCGACCTCGATGCCGGCGCGGACGACGTGCGTGGTCTCGAACGAGATGTCGACGGTGTATGTACCGGGAACGAGCTCGGTGATCTTGTAGGTGCCGTCGCCCTCGGTGACGGCGAACTGCTCGCCGATGGTGACCGTGACACCGGGCAGCGGCTCGCCCGATTCGGAGTCCGTGATGCGCCCGGCGATCGCGCCGGTGGTGATCGATTGGGCGTGGACGGTCGCGGCGGCCAGGAGCACCGAACCGAGCAATGCGAGTCTCATCTCCCATTCACTACGCGCAGCAGATCGATCGCGACACGTGGCGGCGATCAAGACCTGTCACACGCTGCGTGCGACACTCGCGAAAATGTCGCAGGGACTTTCGGCGCTGACTCGAGACATCACGGCGTGCCGCAGGTGCAAGCGGCTCGTGCGCTGTCGCGAGTCGGTGCCGCTCGCGATCCCGAAACGGTTCGCCGGTCAGGACTACTGGGCGCGCCCGGTCGCGGGCTTCGGGGACGCGCGCGCGAGGCTGCTCGTCGTCGGTCTCGCGCCGGGTGCGCACGGCGCGAACCGCACCGGCCGCGTGTTCACCGGTGATAGCTCCGGCGACTGGCTGTATCGCGCGCTCCATCGCGCGGGCTTTGCCAACCAGCCGGAGGCGACCGGTGCGAGGGACGGCTTGCGCCTGACCGACGCTTACGTCTCGAACGTCGTGCGCTGCGTGCCACCGGACAACAAGCCCGACACGCGCGAGCGCGATGCATGCATGCCGTTCTTCGTGCGCGAGCTGCAGCTCCTGAAGAGGCTGAAGGCAGTCGTCGCGCTCGGTGCGTTCGCGTGGGACGGCATGCTGCGCGCGGCCGCGCAGCTGGAGCTCGGCGTGCCGAAGCCGCGGCCCGCGTTCGCGCACGGCGCGGTCGTCACGCTCGGCCCGTACACGATGTTCGGCTGTTTCCACGTCAGCCGGCAGAACACGAACACGTACCGGCTCACGGAGGCGATGCTCGACGCCGTGTTCGCCGGCGCGCGGTCAGCGATTCTCGCGACGGATCACGAGGCGTAACCCCGACCACGTCGCGTCGATCGCGCACACCTTGTTGTCGACGAGGCCGGTCGGCAGCGCGACGGCGCGGATGACGTCCTCGGTGATGTCGGTCGCGACGCCCGACGACTTCTTCGGCCACGCGATCCACAGACCCGCGGCCGGCTGCATCCGGGCGCGCAGATCGGCGAGCCTCTTCACGAGCTCGGCCCGGTCCTTCGTGAAGAACACGATCACGTCGAGCGGCGCCTTCGCGAGCTTCGTCGCGACCGTCACGCCGGCGGGCAGGGCACCGAGGAGCTCGGCGAAACCACGAGGCGCGCCGAGGAGGCAGATCTTGTGCTGCTCCTTGATGCCGAGCTTCTGCGGCAGTGGAGTGCCCGAGTAACCAGCCATGCGCTAAGCCTACAGCGTGTTGCGGCAGCTCGATCTGTTCGCGACGGGGGCTCCGAGCTTCGACGCGGGGTTCTCGACGCTCTCCCGCACGGAGCTCTCCGCGGGCGCGTGGATCGATCACGCGCCGGGCTGGGTCCGCGGCCACGACGCGCTGTTCGAGGCGCTCGAGCAGGGGCTGCCGTGGCGGCGCGAGACGATGAAGATGTACGACAAGACGGTCGACGTTCCGAGGCTGCTCGCGAGCGTCGACCTCGCAGCGCAACCGCTGCTCGAGCAGATGCGCGCTGCGATCTCCGGACGCTATGGCGAGTCGTTCGTCTACGTGACCGCGGCGCTGTATCGCAACGGCAGCGACAGCGTCGCATTCCACGGCGACACGACCGCGCGCGACATGAAGGAGGCGCTCGTCGCCACGGTCTCGCTCGGCGCACCTCGCAGGTTCATGCTTCGTCCGACCGAGGGCGGGCCCTCGATCGCGTTTCAGCTCGGGCGCGGCGATCTCGTGATCATGGGCGGGACGTGCCAGCGCACGTGGCGCCACGGGATCCCCAAGGTCGCGAACGCCGACCCCCGGATCGCCGTGATGTTCCGGCCACAATGGGCAAGGAACTACCGCACTTCCGTCACCGATTGATTATTTCCACTCCCGTCACTCCCGGAGTGACATCCTGGGGACAGGGCCATGGCCTTCCGCCAGCTCCCCACCGCGTCGCGCCGCATCGGCTTCGAGATCCAGCCGCCGAGCGAGGTCGAGGTGTCTCCCGGGGTGTCAGCGCGTGGTGATCAACTCGTGACGTGTCGCGAGCGCCGCGACGGCAAGACGATCGGCGAGCTCGAGGTCCGCGTGTTTCACGCCGCACTCGTGATCGATCGCGACGGCATCCTCGAGGAGAAGGTGCAAGAGGCGATCGACGAGGCCGCCGAGCCGGGGGCGCGCGTGCTGCCGGCGATCCCGTTCGCGCTACCGGGCGCGAGCGGCTATCGCGCGGACCTCGAGGTCGTGCGCCCGATGGGAACCGCGCGCCCGCCGCTGCCCTACGTCTACGTGTTCGCGCTGGCGCCGAACGACCTCGCGCTCGACGGCGGGATCATCGTCACCGTGCGCTGCGCATCGCCGGACTGGCAAGCCGGCCAGCGGATCCTGCAGTCACTGCGGATCCTGTCGAAGCGCGGCGTAATCGCCGCGAACGACGACGTCGACGACGCGCCGATGCTACCGATGATCGGCCGCCGCGACTGACTACCAGCGCTTGTCGGCCGGGTTGGTGAACGCGCCGACGACGCGCTTCACCTCGCGCTTCTGCACCTGCGCGTACGCGGTCGCCGCGTCGACCCGGATCTGCGCGTAGCCGCCGCCGCGCGCGAATGCGAGCACCGCCGCCTCGAGCGGCGCCGCGTTGGAGAACAGGAAGTCGTTCGTCATGAGGAGCGGCACGCGCGTCTTCGCGGAGACCTCGCGCTTCATGTAGCTCGACGTGTGGCACGCGATCGCGATCGTCCCCTTCTCCTCGCTGCCGGCGGCGGGCCACTCGTAGCTGTCGAGGTCCATCAGACGATTGTGGCCGACGAACGCGACGATCCGCGCGGCACCACCGGCGGCGATCGTGTCGTCTGCGACGGCGATCTCGCGCGTGCCCTTGCCGGAGACGTCGGCGGCGTATGCCGCGAGCGCGCGATCGATCGCGCTGCCACGCCAGCCGTGGATCACGACGTCGACCTCGAACGTCCTCGGCGCGCCCTTCTCGCGCCACGCCCGCGACGCGGTGACGGTACGGCGATAGACGTGCAGCTCGAGCACGTCCTTGTCGCCGGTGTCGCTCGTCAGGTGGACGACGCGCTTCCAGCCGCTGCCCTTGCGCGCGAACCACACGCCGAGACCCGGCGTCGTCGACCAGTAGAGGTTCGTCGACGGGTTGTCACCGTCGCCGAGCTTCGCGTTGCCGCATCGGGTGAGCTCGTTGTCGCACAGCGGCACGTGGACCTCGACGACCAGCGGCTTGCCGGCGGTGAGGTCGGCGATCACCTTGTCGGTGAGACCACCGAGCCACTCGTCGGTCGTCGACGACGCGCGCGTGGGCGAGGCGGCGAGGAGGACGACGAGGAGCGCGAGCCCGCCTCCGAGGATTCCGCGGCTTGTCATCCGCTCGTCGTGACACGCAACTCGCGCGCGGGCCACCCGATCGCGCTTCGCAACCGGGCCGGCGTCGCGGTGTCATCGGTGCCGCACTCACGCGGCGATCGGACGACCGTTCGACCACACCGTCTGACGCGACACGCCCGGCTGATCGTGATGGTCGTCGCAGAACCAGCGCTCGCCATCCGTGCGGTCGCGCGTCGCGGAGCACGCGTAGCACTGGCTCGTGTCGAGCTCCTTCGGCATACCGACGACGAGCGTCGCGCACGGCGCGGCCGACAGGATGCGCTTCGGCAGACTCCTGCGGTGCAGACCGAACTGACCGATGACGATCATGTCTGCGAGGATGTCCGCCGCGAGGATCGAGATCTGCTGCTCGGGCTTGCCGCGCCGCACGTGCAGACGCGCGCGCCAGTCGGTGCTGTACTGGTTGAACACCTGCAACGACGGGTACACCGCGGATGACAGGCGCTCGGTGAGCGCGTCGATCGCATCCTTGCGTCGCTCGGAGACGTGAAGAAAGTGCAGCTCGGGCGCCTGGTGGCGAGCGGCCTGGTCGAGCGCATGCTCGATGACGATCTGCGAGTACTCGGACAGATCGACGCCCACAACCATTCGATATCGGCGGGTCCTAGCGTGAGTCATGGTCGGAGCACCGTGCACCTCGCGTGCCCGTGAGCCCCCGAGCGTCGGCGCACGCTCGGACCTGTTGAGGCGGATACGGAGCCGTGCAAGTCTCTCGACGTGGGGAGAGACGCGCGTGAGTCCGCCACCGAGGTGCGCGCTATCGCGCCGCTGGTCGTCACGAGCCCACAGCTGGCTTTGGTCGGCCCGTGCACGCTCGTCACGAACGGCACGCACACCATCGCGTTCTCGAGCGCCGAGCTGCTGCGCCAGGCCGGCGAACCTCTCGCGATCGCGCTCACACTCGATTGTTCGAAGACCATCCCGGTCACGTCGTGGACGATGGGACGCCTCCCACACATGGGGATCATCGAGCTCGGCGCGTCGTTTCCGCGCGACGGCGCACACGATGTCGCGCCGCTCGACCTCGGTTCGCTCTGCGCGACCGCCGACACGCGAGGTGCGCCATCGGCGCTCGTCACGATCGAGGCCGCCGCAGGTGGCAAGGGCGTCACGCGTCGCCTGATCCCGGTCCACGTCGACGCGGTCGATGGCGGTGGCATGACCGACGACGTCACGCGCCTCGCGAGCCCCGACCACGCGTCCGATGGCGATGCGCGGATCGACGGAGCCGCGCTGCTATCGTGGATGCCGGCCGATCCGGTGCTCGGCCGCAAGAGCGAGGTGCTCGTCGTCGCGCTCGCGTCACCGTATCGCGCGAAGCTGTTCAAGCCGCGCTCGCTGCCACCGCTTGCCGAGCTGTTCGGGCTCGAGGACCTCGGCCGCGCGCTGCCCTGGGAAGGCGGCGACGCCGCGGGCAGCAACGAGCTCGGTCAGATCGCCGGCGAGATCCGCGACGACCCCGCGCGATCGTGACGGCGAGGCCATAGAGTGCTACACGCAGCGCCGTGAAGATCGCGACCTGGAACGTCAACGGGATCCGCGCGCGGTCGTCGCAGGTCGTGCACTGGATCGATGGCGAGGAGCCAGACGTCATCTGCCTGCAGGAGATCAAGGCGTCGCCGGCGCAGGTCCCCGAGCCGCTCGCGTCGATCGCCGGCTACCACAGCCACTGGCACGGCAGCGGCGGCTACTCGGGCGTCGCCCTGATGTTCCGCGCCGGGAGGTTTCCGGAGCCACCGACGTTCATCCACCCGCCATTCGATCTCGAGTCGCGGATCGTCGTCGCCGAGATCGGCTCGATCGTGTTCGGCTCGGTCTACATCCCGAACGGCGGGAAGGACTTCAACGCGAAGCTGGTGTTCCTGCGCGAGCTCGAGCAGTGGGCGGACCAGCTCGAGAAGGCGGGCAAGTACCTCGTGCTGTGCGGCGACTTCAACGTCGCGCGCAAGCCGATCGACGTGCACCCGTCGCTGCGCAAGGACATGGTCGGCCAGTCGACGGTCGAGCGCGATCTGATCGATGGCCTGTTCTCGCACGGTCTCGTCGACGTCGGCCGTCACGTCGATCCCGACAACGATCGCCTGTTCACGTGGTGGGCACCGTGGCGGAACCTGCGCCAGCGCAACATCGGCTGGCGGCTCGACTACGTCGCCGCGCACCACGCGCTCGTGCATGGCCCCGTCACGTGCAAGTCGTATCGCGAGGTCGGCACGAGCGATCACGCGCCGGTGATCGCCCATCTCGCCGACGAGCCAGCCTAGACCTTGCCGGTGCCCTTCGCGCCGGTGCGGCCCGGGCGCGCATCCGCCGAGTCTTCCGAGTCGGCCTGCGTCGCCTCGCCTTCGCGGCCCTTGCTGACCGGCGTCATGCGCTTGCGCTGCTCGCCGGTCGTGCCGCGCTTCTCCTTGCCCATACCGGTCTGGTCGGGCGCACCCTCGGCGTCGGGGACCGCGTCGGCGCCGGCGAGCTGTTCGGGCTCGAGGTCGCGAGGCTCCTCGTAGTCCTCCCACTGATGGCCTTCCATGCGGGGGCCGCCCTCGCGCTTCTCGTCGCGAAATCTCTCGGTCCCTGGCTTCTGACCTTCATTGTTTGTCGCCATGTCTGTCATCGAAGCAATGCGCGTGCCCCGGGGCACACGCGTTGCAGCCGATCGCGGCATGGGAACCGCGAACGACACCAAGGATCCGCAGAAGAAGTTGGAGGCGATCGTCGAGGCGGCGCGCACCGTGCTGCTGCTCTCGCACGGCGAGGACGGCAAGATCGTCGGCCGACCGATGGCGCTGCAGAAACAGAAGCGAGATTCGATGATCTATCTCGCGTCGAGCATCGACTCCAAGAAGGTCGCCGAGGTCCAGCAGAATCCTCGCGTCACCGTCGCGGTCCAGAACCGCGAGGGGATCGCGATGATCGCGGGCACGTGCCACATCTCGCAGGATCGCCGGCTGATCGAGGAGCTGTGGCAGGACGACTGGAAGGTGTGGTGGCCGAAGGGCAAGTCCGATCCAGAGATCGCGATCATGGTCGTCGAGCCGGAGGAGGCCACGTTCTGGGATCAGGACGCCGCCCACGGGCTCTCGTACCTGTACCGCTACGTCAAGGCGCGCGTCACCGGCTCGGAGATCGAGACGAAGCCGAGCGATCAGCAGAAGGTCGATCTGCGCTGAGCGATCACGAGCGGTCGAGGATCGTCACCGCGAGCGCCGCCGTCGCCGGCAGCGCCTGGATGAACAGGATCGCGCGCGAGGCGGTGAGGCCACCGTAGATGCCGGCGATCACGACGCACGACAGGAAGAACACGCGGACGTCGTGACCGGACGTCGCGAAGTACGACCACACGAGGCCGGCGGCGAGGAAGCCGTTGTAGAGGCCCTGGTTCGCGGCGAGCACCTTCTGCTGCTCCATCTCGGCGAGCGGGCGCTTGAACGTCTTCGCCCCGAACGGCGTCGCCCACAAGAACATCTCGAGCACGAGGAAGTAGACGTGCAGGAACGCGACGATCCCGGTCAACACCTGCGACGCAGTGGCCATGCGCCGAGGTTAGCGCAACGCGATCCGGATCTGGTCCAGCGCGGCCGCGTGGTGGGCGAGAAACGTGGCGCGATCGAGCGACAGCACGATGTCGCCCGGCTCGTCGGCGTAGTCGCGGGCGGCAGCGCTGTCGTCGACGACATAGCCGAGCTTGTCGAACACGCGCCGCGACGCGGTGTTGTGCGGCACGACAGATGCGTAGATGCGGGATAGCTCGAGCGTGCGAAACCCGAACGCGTGGATCATCAGCGCGAACCGCGTGCCGAGGCCTTTGCCCTGCGCCGCGCGCGCGGCGACCATGAAGGCGAACTCGGCGGTGCCGCCGCGGATGCCGCGCAGGTCGCCGTCGCCGACGAACGCGCCGTCGTCGAACAGGAGGAACGCGCGCATCCCGCTCGCGATCGACTCGGTGTAGCTCTCGACGACGTCGTCGGGCGGGATCTCCGCCGTGTGGCCCATGAGCTCGGCGTTCGTCGGCTCGTTGTAGCCGGCAGCGAGCGCGGCGGCGTGCTCGCGAAGCTCGGCCGGCGTCGGCTCGATCGCGCGGAGTGAGCCGTAGGTGATCTCGATCATTCGAGCGGCCCGACGGTGCTGAGCTTGCCGCGCTCGCGGTACATGCGCTCGACGGTCGCGCGCAGCAGCGGCTCGTCGATCTGGACGCTGTTGGCGCCGGCGACGTAGGCGGCGCGCTCGCACGCGACCTTGATGAAGCCGCCGGTCAGCTCGAACTTCTCGGCGAGCGCGTCGAAGTCGATGTCGGACGAGTGGTTCTGGGGAAGCGTGCGGCGCCACAGCTCGGCGCGCATGTCCGGCGACGGGAACGTGAAGTAGACGTCGTACGTGAACCGCCGCTTGAACGCCTGATCGATCGCGCCGGTGAGGTTCGTCGTCAGGATCGTGAGGCCGTTGAACCGCTCGAGGCGCTGGAGCAGGTAGTTCGTCTCGAGGTTCGCGTAGCGATCGTTGCTGCTCTTCACCTCGGACGTGCGCTTGCCGAACAGCGAGTCGGCCTCGTTGAACAGCAGCACGACGTGCCCGGGCTCCGCGGCATCGAACACGTCGGACAGGTTCTTCTCGGTCTCGCCGAGCCACTTCGACACGACCTGCGAGAGGTCGATCTCGTAGATGTCGAGGCCGAGTCGCTTCGCGAGCACCGTGCCCGACATCGTCTTGCCGACGCCGGGGTGGCCTGAGAACAGGACCGAGATGCCCTGTGCACCGCGCAGCTTGAACTGGTCGCGGATCTTCCTGCGCTCGCGCGCGGCGGCGGCGATCTCGATGATCGCGGCGCGGGTGTCGTCGTCGACGACGAGATCGTCGAGGTCGAACGGCGTCGGCAGCTTCTTGCCGAGGCGCGAGATGCGCTGGTGAAGCTGTGCGGCGACCGCGTGATCGAGATCCGTCGCGCCGGGCGGCGGCGCCTCGGGCATGCGTCCGGCCTCGGCGGCCTGCGCGGCGGCGACGATGATGCCGCCGGGGATCGCGAACCGCCCGGCGAGACCGTCGGCGTCCTGCGCGGTCAGCGACGGGACGATCTGCTGCCACATCGTCGCGCGCACGGCGAGGGGAGGGACCTCGATCGTCAGGTGGACGAGCGGCCGCTGGTGGATGCGCGGCATGCGCTCGCGGTTGATCGTGATCGCGATCGGCCGGCTCCACTCGGCGAGGAACGTGTCGAAGAACGCGGGCATCGCGTCCTGGTCCTGCGATGCGACGTTCGCGTCGTCGACGTCGATGAATGCAGGCAGCGCATCGAGCAGCATCAGCTCGCGCACGAGCGAGCGCACCGTGATCGGCTGCATCGCGAGCGGCTGCTGGGCAAGGCGCTTGCTGTCGATCACGAGCAGGCGCTGGTTCCAGTGCGCCGCCGCGAGCTGGAGCAGCGTCTTCTTGCCGAGGCCGCGCTGGCCCTGGACCGCGAGCACGACGTCGTTGGAGCGCAGCGCGCTCGTCGCGCGATCGACGGTGAGCGCCGGGAACGAGCCGGCGATCGCACCCGACCGCAGCTCGGCGATCTCCGCGAGCTCCGGATCGAGCTCGAGCGCGCTGCCGTCGAGGAGGTAGACGAACCGCGTCGCCGCGCGGATCTTGCGGAACATCAGCGAGTCGGTCGCGGCACCCGTCAGCTCGAGCAGGTGGTAGCGCACCAGCGGCGAGCTCGCCGACAGATCGCGCGCCATCAGCGATCGCGTCTGCGGCGTATCGTAGACGAGCTGCGCGAGCAGCCGGCCGTCGAGGCTACGGCAGCTCGCATCGCGGGCGAGGTAGCGAAACCCCTGGACGAGGTCCGGATCGACCTCGGGCATCAGCGCGAACACGAGCGTCGCCCACTGGCGCTGGGTCAGGCCGAAGGTGCGGATCAGATCGACGAGCGGCGAGTGGACACGCTGCTCGATCGTCGCGCGGATGCGTGCCTCCGTCTGGTCGTGCGCGGCGAGCCACTGCTCGAGTACCTGCTCGGCGCCGCTGTCGGTCGGAGCCGCGGTGCCGCGCGCGGTCGCGAACAGCCGCCCCATGTCCTCGGGTCCGATCTGATCGTCGCCGATGAGGCCGGTCTCTTTGCGCCAGCCGAGCCGGATCTGGTACTCGAGGCGCAACCACACGCGACGGAGCTCGTCGCGGACGTGCGTGGCGGCGTCGGTGTACGGCTCTGCTGCCATCGCGCGATCGATCAGCCGAGCTTGACCTGGAGGCTCAAGCAGTCCGGGTCACCGACGATGACGACGTCGCCGTCGCGCAGCTCGTGACGCGTGATGCGTCCGGCGCGCGGGTCGTTGATGAACGTGCCGTTCGTCGTGCCCTGATCGATCGCGACGAGCCGGCCGTTGTCGATGCCGATCCACACGTGCTTGCCGGACGCGCGCGAGTCGTTGACGAGCACGTGCGCGACACCCGGCTGACGGCCGACGATCACGCCGGTCGCGGTCAGCGCGAACCGCTGGCCGAACAGCGTGCCGCGCGTGCACGTGAGGCTCCCGATGCTGAGCGAGCCGAAAGCCGTCGGCGCGATGCCGCCCGACTGGTTCGGCTGGATCGCCATCGTCTTCGCGACCTGCTGATGGCCCGGCCCTCCCATCGGCGGCGGCATCATCGGCGGTCCCTGCTGCGGCGAGCCCGGGCCGACGCGTCCGTACATCTGGGCCTGTCCCGGCGGCGGCGGATAGCCCGGCGGCGGCGGATAGCCCGGCGCCGGCATCCCGTGCGGCATCGGCGGCTTCTTGCCTCGACGCGACATCGCGAAGCCCGCGCCGCCGACGAGGACGACACCGCCGATCACGAGGCCGGCGATCATGCCGCCGTTGCTGCTCTCGGGCTTCTTCTCCTTGCCTTCCTTCTTGGCGAGGTTCGACTGCCGGATCAGCACCGGCGCCTCGTCGTGCGCCGGGAACAGGGTCTCGACCTCCTGGAAGCTGTTGATCGCGGCGGAGTACTCGCTCGCCCAGTAGTGCTTGAGGCCGGCCTCCCACGCCTTGTTCGTGTCGCTCAGCTTCGGCGTGATCTTCGCGTCCTTGATCAGCTCCTGCAGCGTCGACGATGCGACGAGGAAGTTGAAGCCCTGGATCTCGCTCTCGTTGCCGAACGTCGCGAGGCCGATGACGTTGCCCTTCATGTCGAGCGCGGGGCCACCGGAGTTGCCGTGCGTGATCGGCGCGCTGATCTGGAGGATCTGCTCGCCGCTCGTCGCGCGCTTCAGCGAGCTGATCGCGCCGTCGGTGACCGACGCCTGCAGCTGCGACTTCTCGTCGAGCAGGACCTTCATGTCCGCGACGCCGGGATAGCCGATGACGACGATCTGATCGGCGACCTGCGTCTTGCTCGAGTCGCCGACCGGCAGCGTCGGCGCGTTCTCGGTCTTCACCTTGATGATCGCCGCGTCGCGCCCGCTGCCCGGCTTGCCGTAGGTCTTGATCTCGTAGTCGAGCTTGTCGCCGTTCGGCAGCACCACGTACGCGCGCTTCTCGAAGTTGACGAGCTTGATCGCGTCGAGGAGCTGGCGGATCTGCGCGTCCGACATGCGCGCGATCTCCTTCGCGTACGCCTTGTCGAGCTCCTTCAGGAGCATCTGATACAGCTGCTTCTTCGCCGCCTCGTCACCCTCGTGGATGTCGGAGACGACGTGGGCGTTGGTCGCGATGTAGCCATCGGGCGTCATGAACCAGCCGGTGCCGGTGCCGCCGATCGCCTCCTGGACCTTCTCGCCGCCGATCTCGTACGTCGCGACGTACGCGCCCCACACGCGGACGACCGACGGCTTCGCGATCAGGGCCACCTTCTGCTGCGGCGTCGGCTGCGCGGAGGCCGAGGTTCCGAGCGCCACCACTGAAATCGCGATCGCGCACGCCAGACGCGTGACCAGTCCCATCGCGGACCATCGTACCGTATCCTCGGCGTCGTGGGCTTTGGCATCGACCGTCGTGCGCGTAGTCGAAAGGGTCGCGGACTGTTCCGCAAGGCGCCCGACCCGCGCGAGGTCGGCGACCGCTTCGGCCGGCTCGCCCGCCGGATGTTCAAGCTCGCCCTGACGAAGGCCGGCTGGGGCAAGGACCGCTACCTCGCCGAGCTCGTCCTGTTTCCCGGCGCGCCGGCGGTGACGTTCACGATCGGGAGCGACGCCGAGCTGGCACTGACCGGCGACGCGGCGCCGCTGGGACCGGCCTTCATCGCCGAGCTCGTCGACAAGGTCGCGCCGATCCTCGACGAGCTCGACTTCGTGTGGACCGAGCCGTTCGACCTCGGCCAGACGCAGGCCGCGATGTGCAGCTGGCTCGCCGGCGAGCTGCGCGGGACCGAGCAGGTCCGGATCGGCGCACCGCGAACCCGAAGATTTCGGATCGACGCGCCGCTCCTGTCGCCGCTCGGACCTCGCGATGCCGCGTGGCGCGACGCGGTCCTCGCCGATCCGTCGCGTGCGGCCGACGTGTTCCCGTGGTGGGAGCGCGGACCGGGACGCCTCGAGCGCGCGCGTGCATTGATCGCGATGTGGAGCGAGGTCGCGTGGCGCGAGCCGCTCGACGCCGACGAGCGCGAGCTCCTGAAGACCGTCGACGAGGATCTGCGTGCCGCGCGCAAGGCCGACGAGGCGCTCGCGCTGCCGTGGCCCGACTGGAAAGAGCTGCTCGCGCACCTCGGCATCGAGGACGAGGACGTCAGCGAGAAGGCAGGCGCCGCCACATCGACGATCGGCTATCGCCGCCATGACCTCGACGTCGAGCTCTCGGGTGGCTGGCACGTCCGCCTGCCCGGCGCGATGGTCGGCCGCTGGGAGGAAGACGGCGGCCGCTACTGGGCGACCGACGGCGATCGCGCGATCGAGTTCACGAGCTTCACCGTCGACGGCGAGCGCGACTCCGGCAAGCTGCTCGCGGTCGCGGCCGAAGCGCATCCGGTCGTCGATCGCTTCGCCGACGCCGCCGCGCACGGTCGTGCGGAGGCGTTCACCGACGAGGACATCCCGGTCGTCGTCGGTCTCGTCGCGGCGGCGCCGCACGTCGGGATCCTGACCGTGAAGGGCGGCGACCAGGCGTGGGCGCTCGCGACCTGGCGTAGCCTCGAGCAGCGCTAGAAGACGGTGCGCGTCCTCGTGCGCCACGGCGCACTCGCGATCGACAGCGACAGGTCCCACACGCCCTCGACGAGGCACGTCCGCATCGCCGTCGACATCCCCTGCGCGTCGAGCGTCACATCGACGATCTCCTGGACGGTCGTCTCGATCGTGATCGCGAAGTGCGCGTCGCCTGCCTCGCACCGCGCGACGACCGGTGCGAGCTGCCTGCGCAGATCGAGCGGCGGCACGCCACCGCCGTGGCCGATCCCGGTGTCGAACGTGTCCCCGCAGCACGGGTCCGCGAACGTCCCTGCGCCGAACGTGCCGAAGCCGTCGCTGTCGGCATAGCCGCCGGTGCCGCCCCACGTGCCGACCATCGACCACACCGTGTTGACCGCGAGCGCGGCACGATCGACGAGGGTCTGCAGCATGTCGTCGTCGTCATCCTCGAATGCACGCGAGGCCGAGAGCATGCGCGCGAGGGATAGCCCCTGGCTCGGATCGGGCCGCACGATGCGCGTGATGCGGCGTCCCCAGATGAAGCCCTCGACGGTGAGCGGACCGGACACCGCGTTGCCCATGCCCCACCACGTGCACGCCTGTCCTTCCGGCAGCAGATCCTCGACGTCGCTCTCGTCGGCCGGGCACGTCGACATGCCCAGGCGGTCCCAGCCGGGACCGGAGACGCGGAGCGCGTCGACGGAGATCGGTCGGACGAGCATCGTCGCGTCGACCTGGTGCTTCTCGTCGGGACCGCCGACGACCGCGAGGCCGTCGGTCGCCTTCGCGAGCGGTGCGAGCGGCGTCTCGTCGTTGCGGATCAGGGCACCCTGGCCGTCGAAGATGCTGACGACGTGCACGAGCGTGCCGGCGGGCAGCAGGCGCTTCAGCGCCGCGGGCTTCATCGTCTCGATGCGCTCGGCGAGGCGGTCATCGGTGAACAAGATCAGCCGGCGCGTGCCCTTGCCGCGGGCGAGCCAGCGCGCGGCCTCGACGAGTGCGGCATCGACGTTCGAGCCGTTGCGCGGCGCGAGCGCACGGATCTCGCGATCGATCCGCGCCGCACTCGCGGCGGCCGGCATCCAGTCGGGCAGCAGTGCCTTCGCCGTGCGCGTGTAGCCGACCACCTGGACGCGGCTCTGCGGCGGCACCTGCCGCACGTACGACGCGACGATCGCGCGCTCCGCCTCGAGCTCGTTCGGCTCCACCGAGCGCGAGTGATCGATCACGATCGCCGTGTGCAGATCGGTGGGTGCCGCCGACAGCTCGCTCGACAGGTCGATCTCGACGCGCGCGACGTGGCGCTCGTCGAGCTCGAGCCGGCCCCCGATCGCTCCGATCCTGCCCACGCCGGGCAACTTGTTCGCGAGCTCGCGCGTCGGGAACGCGATCCACTGCGCGTCGCCACTGCCGTTGGAATCACAGTGAGTATCGAGGTCGTCGCTCTCGAGTCGCGCGCGCGGTACGTCGAGCCTCTCGAACCACGTCTTCGGGATCAGCGCGTAGCGCGCGTCGCGGAAGTAGCAGGTCGGCATCTCGAGCCGGAGATCGAGCAGCACGTGCGCCGCGGCCGGGAGCGCGCTGTCGAGCGACAGTGTCTCCCGTCGCCCCGACAGCAGGATCATCGACGCGCGGTGACTCGACGGTGCGGTCTCGGCGAGCGCGTCGAACGCCGACCGGGCCGCATCGGCGTCGGTGAGCCGGAGCGGATGGCGGATCGAGCCGACCGTCGCGGTCGCGCGCGTCACGAGCGCATCGGCGGGAATCGTCAGGAGCGGCGCGCTCTCGGTCATCGTCGGGCCTTCGAGATCGAGCGCGAACCGGGCGGACAGGACGACGGTCGTACCCGCGAGCTCGATGTGGACCTGCTCGGGGGCGGGCTCGTCGTCGTCGTCGGCCATCGCCGGAGTGCCGAGCAGCGCCAGGGCGGCAGCGGCGATGGGCGCTCGCGACATGCGGATGAGACACGTGCCCGGGCAGCCGGTTCCCGCGATCTGCTAACGTCGCTCGGTGATGGGCAGCGAATTCGGCATGTCTCCGTTCCAGTGGCTGCAGGTGGTCGGGCCGTCGCTCTTCGTGATCCCGCTCCTGCTGTGGCTGGTCGTCCTCGGGCCGCTGCTCGTCTACCCGATCGCACGCTGGAAGGACCGGACCCGGGACAACCAGCTCGGGCTCAAGTTCGCGCTCCACTACTTCAAGCTGATCGCATTCCAGACAGTCCTGCTCGGCGCCGTGATCGTCGTGTTCACGGTCATCAGCAAGGACCGGAGCGGCAAGGGCGACATGTACCGCGCGGGGTTCGCGTTCCTCGTCTCCGGCGGCATCGTGCTCGGCGCACACCTCGCACTCCTCAAGCGCACCAACGACGACGTGGTCCACACGGTGCGCCGGCTGTTCGCCGGCTACAACCAGCTGCTGACCGGGCTTGTCGGCTTCATCTCGCGCG
>JAEWJO010000157.1 GCA_023386455.1 Pseudomonadota bacterium
GAGGCCGGCCGCCGCGGGCGCATCCTGCGTACCGCCGCGCATGCCGTTCTGCTGGCCACCGCCCGCCCACAGCGGCTCGAGCGAGCTGCCGGCGCGGAGCCACAGCGCGCCGGCACCCTTGGGGCCGTGCAGCTTGTGGCCGGCGATCGACAGCGAGTCGACACCGAGCATCGAGACGTCGAGCGCGACCTTGCCGAGCGCCTGCGCGGCGTCGACGTGGATGTGGGCCTTCGGCGAGGCTGCGCGGATCGCGGCGGCGAGCGCGGCGATCGGCTGGACGACGCCGATCTCGTTCTGGACCATGATCAAGGCGACGACGCCCGCACCCTGCGCGACGCGGCCGAGCTCGTCGGGATCGAGGACGCCGTCGGGGCCGGGTGCGACGCGGACGACCTCGCGGCCCTCGGCGGCGAGGCGATCGGCGAGCGTCGAGATCGCGGGGTGCTCGACGGTCGAGATCACGATGCGCCCGGCGTGCGTGCGCGCCGCACCGAGGACGGCGAGCGCGTTCGACTCGCTGCAGCCGCTCGTCCACACGACGTCGCCGATCGGCGATCTGTCACCGAGTGCGGCGAGAACCTTGGTTCGCGCGGTCGCGATGTGCGCGCGCGCCGAGGCACCCTGCGGGTGCGAAGAGCTCGGGTTGCCCCACGCGGTCTTCATGACCTCGGTCATGACGGCGAGCACGTCGTCGGCGACGCGGGTCGAAGCGGCATTGTCGAGGTAGATTGGCGGCATCTCCGATCTAGGCGTCTACCTCCACTACCCGTGGTGCCGCAAGCTGTGCCCGTACTGCGATTTCGCAGTCGAGGTCGGCCCGCCCGAGCACGACGCCTATCTTGCAGCGATCCTGCGGGAGCTCGAGGCGCGCGGGAGTGCGTTCGAGGGTGGCCGGCTCGTCTCGATCTATCTCGGCGGCGGCACGCCCTCGCTGTGGCGGCCGGACTGCATCGGGACGGCGATCGCGGCGATCGCGGCGAGGTACGGCGCGCGGACCGCCGACCTCGAGGTGACGCTCGAGGCGAATCCGACGGACTGCGACGACGCGCACCTCGCGGCGTGGCGCGACGCCGGCATCAACCGGATCTCGATCGGCGTCCAGTCGCTCCAGCAGGACGAGCTCGTCGTCCTCGGCCGCGACCACCGGTTCGGCGACGGCATCGCGGCGCTCGAGCGCGTGCTCGCAGCCGGAGGCATGCGCACGAGCTGCGACTTCATCCTCGGGACGCCGGCGAAGGGCGCGGGTGCGCTGCCGGCGTGGATCGCGCCGATCACCGCGACCGCGGTCGATCACCTGTCGGTCTACGAGCTGACGATCGAGGATCGCACCGCGTTCGGCGCGCGCGTTCGCAGTGGCCGGCTCGTCCCGCTCGACGAGGACGTGCTGACCGACCTCTACATCGCCACGCACGACGCGCTGACCGCCGCCGGGTTCGAGCATTACGAGATCAGCTCGTACGCGCGAGCCGGCAAGCGAGCCGTGCACAACTCGCTGTACTGGCGCGGTGCACCGTTCCTCGGGCTCGGCGTCGGTGCGGCGTCGCTGTGGATCGCGCCCGACGGCAGCGGCGAGCGGGCGACGAACCCGCGCAAGGCGGGCGCGTATCTCGGTGCGCCCGGTGTGGCCGCCGAGCGTACCGTGATCGGCGCAGCCGAGATGGCGGCCGACCGCGCCTGGCTCGGGATGCGTACGTCCGACGGTGTCGCCGAGGGCGACCTCGCGCCGGAGATCGCGCGGTTCCTCGTCGACGAGGGGCTCGCCGAGCGGCACGCTGGCCGGATCTCCCCGACTCTCCGCGGCTTTCTGATGGCAGATCGGATCGCGGCGCGCATCGTGCAAGCGTTGTAAGCTCGACGAACCGCCATGGCAGGCAACGACCTATCCCGGCGCGCGCAGAAGATCCTGCACGCCGTCGTGACCGAGTACCTGCAGGGCGGAGATGCAGTGGGCTCGCGAACCGTGACGCGGCGCCACGACCTCGGGCTGTCGCCCGCGACCGTGCGCAACGTGATGGCCGACCTCGAGGAGATGGGTCTGCTCGAGCAGCGCCACCTGTCGGCGGGCCGCGTCCCGACCGCGTCGGGCCTGCGTTTCTTCATCGACAGCCTCCTCAAGGTCCGCGGCCTGACGCCGCGCGAGAAGGACGAGATCCGGGAGCGCGTCGTCGCGCCGACGCCCGACGAGGTCGTCCAGAAGGCGTCGCGCTTGCTGTCGGATCTGACGCATCACGCGGCGGTGATCCTCGCGCCGGATCCCGATCAGCAGCGGCTCGAGCGGATCGAGTTCATCCCGCTGCGGGACGGCAAGCTGATCGCGGTTCTCGTCACGACCGACGGCCGGATCGAGAACCGGCTTCTGCTCGAGGACGTCGAGCCGATGCGGCTCGAGCGCATCCACAACTATCTGAACCAGCTCCTGTCGGGCATGACGATCGACGAGGTTCGCGAGCGCGTGATCCGGGAGCTCGGCGAGGACAAGAACCAGTACGACGAGGCCGTCGCGCTCGCGCTGCGCCTCGGCCATGCCGTGTTCGTGTCGCAGCCGGAGCGCTCGGCCGACGTCGTGATCGCCGGCCAGGCGAACCTGCTCGAGGGCGTCCAGCCCGATCGGATCCGCGACCTCCTGCGCACGCTCGAGGACAAGGAGACGCTCGTTCGCCTGCTCGATCGGACGCGCCAGGCGGATGGCCTTCAGGTCTTCCTCGGCACCGAGACCGCGATGCAGGCGCTGTCGTCGAGCTCGGTCGTCGCGATGTCGTACGGACCGGAAGAGACGCCGATCGGTGCGATCGCGGTGATCGGCCCGATGCGGATGAACTACGGGAAGGTGATGTCGGTGGTCGACTTCACCGCCGATACCGTGAGCCAGCTCCTTGCGGACCTCGGCCGTGGCGGCAACTCGTAGGTCGGGTTATGGTGCGCCGCGATATGAGCGGTGACGCGAATCAGGACACTCCCAAGCCTGCCGACGAGGAGGGGACCACGGGGGACGGCGGCGTGATTCCAGTCGAGGTCGAAGCGCCCGAGGCGGCGGCCGGCGAGGCTGCGCCTGTCGATCCGAAGGCCGAGCTCGAGGCCAAGCTCGCGGCGGCCGAGAAGGAAAAGAAGGACAACTGGGACCGCTACCTGCGGTCGGCCGCGGATCTCGAGAACCTGCGCAAGCGCCAGAAGCGCGAGATCGAGGACGCGAAGTTCGACACGAAGAACAAGGTCCTGAAGGAGATGCTGCCGGTCGTCGACAACCTCGAGCGCGCGATCGAGCACGCGAGTGCCGGCGGCGCCGAGAAGAACCCGATCGTCGAGGGCGTTCAGCTCGTGCTGCGCCAGTTCGCGACCGCGTTCGAGCGGCTCGACGTGACGGCGATCGATGCGATGGGGCAGCCGTTCGATCCGAACCTGCACGAGGCGATCTCGCAGCAGGAGAGCGACCAGCCCGCGGGCACGGTCGTCCAGGTCCTGCAGCGTGGCTACCGCGCGGGCGATCGCCTGCTGCGTCCCTCGCTCGTGGTCGTCGCGAAGGCGAAGGCATCGCCAGAGTGAGGCAGTAGATGAGTCGCGTCGTCGGGATCGACCTCGGCACGACCAACTCGTGCGTCGCGGTCATGGACGGTGATCAGGCCGTCGTCATCGCAAACTCGGAGGGCACGCGCACGACCCCGTCGGTCGTCGGCTTCGCCGGCTCCGGCGAGAGGCTCGTCGGACAGGCGGCACGCCGCCAGGCGATGACGAACCCGGAGAACACGGTCTACGCGGCCAAGCGCCTCATGGGCCGCAAGTTCGACGACGAGGAGGTGCAGCGTCACCTCCTGACGTGCCCGTACGAGGTCGTCGCCGCGCCGAACGGCGACGCGCACGTCCGCGTCCGCGGCCGCGATTTCTCGCCGCCGGAGATCTCGGCGATCGTGCTGCAGAAGATGCGGCAGACCGCCGAGGACTGGCTCGGCGAGGAGGTCACCGAGGCGGTGATCACGGTGCCGGCGTACTTCGACGACGCCCAGCGCCAGGCGACGAAGGATGCCGGCCGCATCGCCGGCCTGAACGTGCTGCGCATCGTCAACGAGCCGACCGCGGCCGCGCTCGCGTACGGCGTCGAGACCGAAGGCGCCGCGCGCGTCGCGGTCTACGACCTCGGCGGCGGCACGTTCGATATCTCGATCCTCGAGCTGTCCGACGGTGTGTTCCGCGTGCGCTCGACGGCGGGCGACACGTTCCTCGGCGGCGAGGACTTCGACAACGCGCTCGTCGAGCACATGCTCGCGACGTTCCTGCAGCAGAACGACGGCATGGATCTGCGCGGCGATCGGATGGCGCTGCAGCGCCTGAAGGACACCGCCGAGCGCGCGAAGATCGAGCTGTCGAGCTCGTTCCGGACCGAGATCAACCTGCCGTTCCTCGCGGCCGGTGCCGACGGACAGCCGCGCCACCTGATCCTGACGCTCGAGCGCGACGATCTCGAGCAGCTCGTCGAGCCGCTGATCCAGGCGACGCTCGAGCCGTGCCGGCGCGCGCTCGCCGATGCCGGCATGACCGCGAGCGATATCGACGTCGTCATCCTCGTCGGTGGCCAGACGCGCATGCCGCGCGTCCATCAGGTCGTCGCCGAGATGTTCGGCAAGGAAGCGAGCCGGCGCGTCAACCCGGACGAGGTCGTCGCGGTCGGTGCCGCCGTCCAGGCCGGCGTGCTCACGGGCGAGGTCCAGGAGGTGCTCCTCCTCGATGTCACGCCGCTGTCGGTCGGCATCGAGACGATGGGCGGCGTGTTCACGCGACTCATCGATCGCAACACGTCGCTGCCGTGCCGCGCGACCGAGATCTTCTCGACGACGATCGACAACCAGCCGTTCGTCAACGTCCACGTCCTCCAGGGCGAGCGCGAGATGTCCGCCGACAACAAGTCGCTCGCGATCTTCGAGCTGACCGGCATCCCGCCGGCGCCGCGCGGCGTGCCGAAGATCGAGGTCGCGTTCGACATCGACGCCGACGGTGTGCTGTCGGTCTCCGCGCGCGATCACGGCACCGGCCGCGTCCAGCGCGTCGTCGTCCAGCCGAGCACCGGCCTCACCGAGGACGACATCGGCCGCCTCCTCGCGGAGTCCGAGCAGATGCAGGACGCCGACGCCGTTCGCCGGCTGATCGTCGAGGCGCGCAACAAGGCGGAGGGCCTGTTCTATTCGTCGGACAAGGCGATGGCCGAGTTCGGCGCGATGCTGCCGCCCGACGAGTACTCGTTCCTCGCGAACGAGCTCGCCGAGTGCCGCCCGGCCCTCCAGGGCGCCGCCCTCGCCAACGGCGAAGACGCCGG
>JAEWJO010000194.1 GCA_023386455.1 Pseudomonadota bacterium
CGACAAGAGGATGTCGGCATTCGTCGCGCCGACGTGGTGGACGGTGCGCGCTCCGTAGGTCGCGACGCGCTCGCCGTCGTGGAGATCGCCCGTGCAGTACGGCACGTAGACGTAGCTCGCATCGGCGAGCGGGTTCCCGGCGGTGCGCTGGAACATCGCGAACCCGCTGATCGCCGACAGCTCGCTCGCGAACGCCTGCGCGGTGTAGCCGGTCTCGATGTTGATCGCGCTCTTGATGGTGAAGCAGGTCGCCTCGTCCCAGCACGCACCGCCGCCCTGGAAGTAGACGACGACGCGATCGGAGCGGTCGGTGAGGTTGACGCCGATGCCGGTGGGCGCGCCGTTGCCGCAGGCCATGCCGGGGAGCTCGACGAACGTCCATTGCTCGCTCGGCGCGGTGATCGGATCGCCGGAGCCGCTGCCCTGACCATCGGTCGTCCCCGAGGAGGCGTCGTCACCGCACGCGACGAGACAGAGCGCGACCGCGACCCACCGGAGCTGCATGCCCCGAGCGTATCAGTTCACGCCGCCGTCACACGGTGCGAGCTCGCACAGCATGTGACTGACGTGGCCGAGCGTCCGCTGGAGGCGGACCATCGGGTCGTTCGCCTCGATCAGCTCCTGGCGCGCATCGGCATCCATCACGAGCGCGGCGGCGATCGCATCGGCGCACGCGCCCGGATCGTCGAACGTGCGCACGAGGTCGCGCAGCTGAGGGCCGCCCTTCTCGATCACCTCGGCGAGCCGATCGCAGAGCTGGATCAGGCGGCGGTGGTGATCCTGCGCATCCGCCGGATCGCAGGACGCGTCGGGCAGCATGCGCGCCTCGACGACGCGATACGAACGATCGACCTGCAGCTCGCGCGCGATCTCGACGCGGGCGACGCCGCGGAGCAGCAGCGCGAACCGGCCGTCGGGCAGCTCCTCGGAGCAGATGATGCGACCGACTCCGCACCGTTCG
Organism: Pseudomonadota bacterium; assembly: GCA_023386455.1. Taxonomy (GTDB): domain Bacteria; phylum Myxococcota_A; class Polyangia; order Haliangiales; family Haliangiaceae; genus JABFXX01. The sequence goes on from JAEWJO010000194.1 coordinate 962, forward strand.
TAGACGGGCGGCCGGCCGTAGTAGGTGGTCTCGTAGCCCGGACGCAGGCGCGCGACCGCCATCAGCTGATGGCCGGCGAGGCAGTCGCGCGTCAGCTCGCGATAGCGAGGCTCGAACACGTGCAGCGGCAAGAGACCGCCCGGCAGCAGCACGCAGTTCGGCAGCGGGAAGATCGGCAGGGAGGAGAGAGCGCTGGGGTCGGGAGGTGGCAGCGTGTCCGGCATGGCTCCTCCGTCGCTCGCTTACCCGTACACGTCGATGCAGGCGCCCGTCAGCGCGGTCGGTGCCGTCGCCGCAAGGAACAGCGCAGTCTTCGCGATGTCGTCCGGACTCATGTCAGGTCTCGCGCCCGGCATGCCCTCGCGGAGCATTTGCGTGTCCACGCTGCCGGGACAGATTGCATTCACCGAGACCTTAGCAGTGCGTAGCTCCTCGGCAAGCGCCCGCGTGAGACCGATAACCCCGTGCTTTGCGGCGCAGTACGCGGCGAGCAGAGATGTTCCCTCGCGACCCGAGATCGACGAGATGTTGATGACGCGACCTTGGTTGTGCTCGAGGTCTCCGATGAACGCGCGCGTCACGTAGAACGTGCCGTCGAGGTTGACCGCCATGATGCGACGCCATTCCTCGTCGGTCATCGCCTCGGTCGACTTGCGCAGCACGGCGCCGGCGTTGTTCACGACGGTGCGCACCGGCGGCATCGTCGCGCGCACGAGATCGGAGGCGCGGTTGACCGCGTCGGGATCCGCGACATCGACCACGATCGCGCGCGCCTTGCCCCGGTTTGCCGCGATCTCCGAGGCGACCGCGCGCATCGCCGTCGAGTCTCGCGCCCACAGCGCGATCTCGGCACCGGCCTCGGCGAGTCGGATCGCGATCGCTCGCCCGATACCACGGCTCGCACCCGTGACGACTGCGGTGTAGCCGGAGAGCGGTCCTATCACCGTTGCATGTCCTTGTGGTCGAGCGCCTTCGCATCGGCGGGCTCGTCATCGCCGAGCTGCTTCTGGCCCTTCAGCGCCATGACATCGAGGACGTCGGTGATGTCGTTGTAGGGGTAGGGGACCTCGCGCGTCTGGCACTGGAACGACGCCTGGTTCTGGTCGTCCTTGACGTCGAACACGTAGACCGGGTCGCGCGCCTCGAGGCTGCCGTTCGTGCAGTCCTTCAGGTTCTCCCACCCTGTGCCGTCGATCTCCTTCCACGTCCTGTCGAAGTCCGACGGTGACAGCGCGTGACTGTCCTCGGTGCGCTGGCCCTGCTTGTCGGTCTTCCATCGCATGATGCGTGGGCCGGTCTCGGCGCAGTCCATCTGGACGCCGAGCTCGTCGCCGCCGATGTGCTTCGTCGCGATGTAGCTGACGCGGCGGTCGCGACAGTTGAAGTTGATCGATTCCTCGTCTGCACGCCGCTGCGCGCCGCCGCACGCGACTGCACCGATCAGGAAGAGCCAGCCGTATCGCATTCCCCTAGGCTCCGTAATCGGCTGCGAGGGATGCCCGCAGCTCTTCCGAACATTGTACGCGGTGGCGGTAGTTCGGGTGATCGATCTCGACGGCGATCGGGGTACCCGGGGTCAGGAGGGCCGCCTTGGCCTCCGCCGAGAGGGGGTAGCGGGTGTACTGGACCGCCGAGATCCGCTCCTCCGTCGAGCGCCCGGGCTCGAAGTCGGCGCGGATCGCGTGCGGGCCGATGTGGAGGATGACGTGCTCGTCGAGGCCGACGAGCGCGCGCATGTTCTCCTTCGTGTTCTCGTCCTGGGGGAGCGGGATGAACAGCGTCGCCGCGAGCGAGCTCTCGGTCGGCATCAGTGGATTGTTGACGTCGATCTCCGCCTGGATCGCGGCGTCCGTCGTCAGGTTCTCGAGGCGACACGTCTCCTCGATCTGGAACTGCAGCGTGTGGCGGTTGTCGAACACGATCTCGACGCGGTCTCCGACGATCACGCGTCGCGGCTTCTTCAGCTCGATCACGCGATTGCGGTAGTCGTCGCGGATGTGCGCGTACATCGCAGGACCCTTGATGTCCATGCGGGTGATGGGTCGCACGAGGTTGCTCATGAGACGTGTTTACCCCGGGTTTCGCCCTTGTAGGAGCCAGCTCGCTTTCCGATGTTGACCACCGCGCGGCGAAACAGCGCCTTGAGCGTCTGCCGCAGCACCGGTGACGCGGCGCGGCCGAGCATCGTCAGCGTGCCGACGACACTCCACTCGACGTGCGTGTAGATGTCCTCGCGGCGAAATAGCCACAGCTCGCCCATCTGCGCGACGAATGGAGACGTCATCTCCGTCATCGTGAACGCAACGCACGCGCCGGGCTCCCAGGCGAGCATGCGCTCGCGCGCCTTGCCGAAGATGCGGTGATCGATCTCCCGCTCGGCGCCGACGCCGCTGGTCGCACCGGTCTTCCAGACGGAGCGGCGCATCAGCGGAAAGAACAGCGACGGATCGCCCAGCTCGGCGAACACCGCGAGCGGGTCCGCATCGAGCTTGGCGGTCCCACCGATTCGAAACGGTTGCGTCTCGAGCTCGGCGAGTGTGAGCGGGGTCAGCTTTCGCATGACCCCGAGTCTAACGCCGGGAGGCGTTACTTGGCGGCCATCGAGTCGAGACCCTTCTGGAACCGGCCGGCGTGCGAACGCTCGGCGCGGGCCAGGGTCTCGAACCACTCGGCGATCTCGGTGAAGCCCTCTTCGCGCGCGGTCTTGGCGAAGCCCGGGTACATCTGCGTGTACTCGTACGTCTCGCCGGCGATCGACGCCTTGAGGTTCTTCTCGGTGTCGCCGATCGGCTCGCCGGTCGCCGGATCACCGACGCGCTTCAGGTAATCGAGGTGACCATGCGCGTGGCCGGTCTCGCCCTCGGCGGTGTCGCGGAACAGGCCGGCGAGATCGGTGTGACCCTCGACGTCTGCGACCTTGGCGAAATAGAGATAACGGCGGTTCGCCTGCGACTCGCCCGCGAACGCTTCCTTCAGATTCGTGTGGGTCTTGGTGCCCTTCAGCTCGGCCATGGAAGACTCCTTTTGTTGAAGCCGTCGTACCATCGCCGCGTTACGACGGCAATCGGGGCACGAAGCAATCGCAGTCACGACCTCGTCGGGAATCACGTAGGCGTAGTGGGGCTACTTCGCTGGTGGCTGCGCGGCAGCCTCGAGGTAGGCGACGATCGCCTCGAGCATGTCGTCCGCCATCGCACGGGCCGGACCCTTCTGACCGGTCGGGATATCGTTGACGAGGATCGCGAACGCGAGCGGATGGCGACTGTCGACGCCGACGAAGCCGGCCAGCGTCGTCACCTTCTCGAGCGTGCCGGTCTTGGCGCGCACGCGGCCCTTCACGGGCGAGCTCGCCCACCGTCGTGCGAGCGTGCCGTCCATGCCACCGACGGGAAGTGAGGCGAGCAGGTCCGGACCGATCCGGTAGTCGGCGTTGGCGCCGCGAAGAACGGTGACGAGCTGCTTCGCGGAGACCTCGGTCGCGTTGAACAGGCCAGAGCCGTTGTCGGCGCGGTACGTGCCTGGAGGCAGGCCGAGCTTCGCGAGAAACGCCTGCACGGCGGCGTGGCCGTCGGCCCAGCTCGCAGGCGCGGGCGTCGCACGGGTCTCGGCGCCGAGCGTCTTCAGCACCGTCTCTGCGAAGTAGTTGTCGCTCGCCTTGTTCATCTCGCGGATGACGGTCGAGAGCGGCGCGCTGTCGTGGGTGACCATCGGCCTGGCGTTCAGCGGGACCGGGGCGGAGTCGATGCCCTTCTTCGTGAACGTGATGCCGCGCTCGGCGAGCGCCTTGCGCAGGACTTCCGCGGCGAACCGCTTCGGATCGTCGACGCGGCGCTTCGCCCACCAGTGACCGTCGGCAAACCGGATCTGGCCGGTGACCGTGACCTCGAGCGTGTCCTTGTTCGGCTTGATATCGACCTTGATGCGCGTGCGACCTTCGCTGATCGAGGTCACCTGCGACTTCATGATCTTGATGTGGTCGCCGGCGTCGGGCTCGATCCACACCCTCGCGGCGCCACCGGGCTCGCCGATCACGTTGACGAGGAACGAGCTGCGCGCGACGCCGAAGCTCGCGACCGGCGCTCGGAACGCGGCGCGCTCCTTCGGCTGCTCGGCGAAGTGCGGGGCCTCGGTGTCCGTATCGAAGTACGTGTCGTCGATGACGAGCTTGCCCTCGATCTTGCGCACGCCCTTGGCGGCGAGCTCCGTCGCCATCGCGCGGAAGTCGTTCGCCGACAGCGTCGGGTCGCCCTTGCCGCGGACCCAGAGGTCGCCCTTGACGACGCCGGTCGTCTCGTCGAGCGACTTGTCGGCGATGAACAGCGCGGTGCGCCAGCGAAACCCGCCCCCGAGCGTGCCGAGCGCGGCGACCGAGGTGAGGAGCTTGGCGTTCGACGCGAGGCTCATGCCGGCGTCGTCGTTCTTGGCAAACAGCGCGGTCCCGGTGTCGAGATCGACGATCTGAACGCCGATCCGCGCCTTCGCGGTCAACAGCGGACGGGCCGTCATCGCCGCCGTCAGCTTCTCGCTGAGCCAGACGGCGCGCTGCTTGGGGTCGACCGGCGCGACGAGCGCGCTCCCGGAGCCCGTGCCACCGGCCTCGTCGTCGTCGTCCGAGCTGGCGACCGGCTGGGCGGCGGATCCCGAGCCGGCACCGGGTTGCGAGTGCGCGCTGCCCGTGTCGATACTGACGAGGGCGAGCAACACGGCGAGCCCGCGACCGACGCGAGATGTCACCACGCTTCAACGCTATCACGCTGCTGGTTATTGCCGCCTGTGCCTGCACGGCGAACCGCCGTCGCACGCCCGACGACACGATGGTGATGGCCGTCGAATCGCAGATCACGACGATCGATCCACGCTTCACGCTGTCGAACATCGAGACGAAGGTCAGCCGGCTCATCGCACCGGGCCTGACCACCGTCGACACGCCGACGGCCGAGCCGCGCTTCGAGCTCGCGCACTCGATCGACCCGGTCGACGACAAGACGATCGACGTCACGCTCCGGCCCGACGCCGTGTTCTCCGATGGCACGCCGGTGCGCGCCGAGGACGTCGCACGGACCTACGAGTCGGTGATGTCCGAGTCCTGCGGCAGCCTCTATCGCAAGGGCTTCCTCGAGCGCTACGAGCGCGTCGAGGCGATCGGCGACAAGACGGTCCGCTTCCACTTCACGCACCCGATCGCGATGTTCCGCGTCGACATCGAGTTCGGCGTGATCTCGTTCCACGGCGTCGCGCCGGGAGTGTGCCGGCCGCCGCGCGTCATCGGCGCCGGACCGTTCATGCTGCGCTCGCTGACGATGCTGACCGCGCGGCTCGATCGCAATCCTCGCTATCCGACGCCGCCGCGGATCGCGCACGTCGAGATCAAGGTCGTGCGCGATGCGGCCGCGCGGATCCTCATGCTCGTCGGTGGCTCGCTCGATCTCGTCCAGAACGGTGTGCGCCTCGACCTGCTCGACGACGTGACGCAGCGCCGGCGCGTCAAGATCGAGGCCGCCCCGAGCGTGCTGCTCACGTACATGCTCCTCAACAACGACGATCCGGTGCTGAAGGACGTGCGCGTGCGCAAGGCGATCGCGCTCGCGATCGATCGCCGCTCGATCGTCAACGCGAAGTTCTCCGGCCGCGCCGTGCTCGCGACCGGCATCCTGCCGCCCGCGCACTGGGCGTACAACGGGGACGTCGTCCACTACGACCACGACATCGCGCGCGCCACCGAGCTGCTCGACGCCGCCGGCCTCCGGCCCGACGCACGCGGCATCCGTCTCCACCTCGTCTACAAGACGAGCGCCGATGCCTATCGCGTCACGATCGCGCGCGTGATCGCATCGCAGCTGCGCGACGCCGGCATCGATGTCGAGATTCGCTCGTTCGAGTGGGCGACGTTCTTCTCCGACGTGAAGAAGGGCAACTACCAGATCGCGACGATCCAGAGCCCGGAGATCACCGAGCCCGACTTCCACCACTGGTTCTTCGATTCCTCGGAGAAGCCGACCCTGAAGAACCCCGACGGCGGCAACCGCGCGCGTTACGCGAACGCGGAGGTCGACGACCTGGTCGAGGCCGGCCGCTCCGAGCTCGACGTCGCCAGGCGCAAGGCGCTCTACGCCCGGGTGCAGCAAATTGTTGCAGACGAGCTGCCGATCATCCCGCTCTGGCACGAGGACAACGTCGTCCTGTCCAACGTCGACGTGCAGGGGTACTCCATCGTGCCAAATGCCCGATATATCGGGCTGGTAGGCGCCGGGAAGAAGCCCTAGTACGGCATTCATCGGGCTCTGAAAGCCCTAGCCCCAGGTTTATCGGCTGTGGTAGGTACTGCACCTCCCATGGCCGCGTTGGACCCCGCCTACGAAGAGCTGTTCCTCGGCATTGCCCACGCGTTGTTCGTGAACCGCCTGCACGTGCTCCGGCTCACCGAGGTGGTCCGCCTCGGCATCAAGCCCGACCCGCACGACCAGAACATGGAAGTTCCGCAGGAGATCGATCGCGAGCTGATCCAGCAAGCGTTCGCCTACGTCCAGCGCCACTTCCCGCAGTCGTTCGCCGGCAAGATCGAGTCCGCGAAGGCCCGCTGGATCCGCCTGGCGTAGCGCTAGCTCTTGCCGAGATTCGGATCGCTGCGGCGCAGCCCCGGATCGCTCGGCCGCAGGTTCGGATCGCTCGGCCGCGGAATGTTGGCGTCGCTCGCCGGTCGGCCGAGGATGCGATCGATCTCCTTGCCGAGCTGCTCGCGCGTGTACGGCTTCTCGAGGAAGCCCTCGGCGCCGGCGTCGATGAGCTCCTGGGCGACGGTCTCGGCGGCGTAGCCGGAGACGAGCAGGACGCGAGGGTCACCGAGCTTCTTCAGCTCGCGGTAGCACTCGGGTCCGGGCATCCGCGGCATCATCATGTCGAGCAGCACGAGCACGATCTCGGAGCCGCGCTGCCGGTAGATCTCGACGGCGTCGTCTCCGTCGGGCGCGGTGACCGCGGTCAGGCCGAGCTGCTCGACGAGCCGCGCGGTCGCCGACCGCACGACCGGCTCGTCGTCGACGACGAGCACGAGACCGCGCGTGCGGCGCACCGTGACGGGCTCGGATGCGGGCAGGGCGGGGCTGGCCTCGCTCGCGGGTAGATAGAGCGTGATCGTCGTGCCCTTGCCGATCGCGCTCTCGACGACGATCGCGCCGCCGTGCGCCTGGATCGCGCCGAACACCATCGCGAGCCCGAGGCCGGTGCCCTTGCCGACGGGCTTCGTCGTGAAGAAGGGCTCGAACGCGCGCTTGCGGGTCTCCGCGTCCATGCCGCTGCCGGTGTCGATGATCGCGAGCGATGCGTAGCGACCGGCGGGCAGGTTCCCGATGTCGTGCTCGAGGAGGTCCATCTCGTTCGTCTGGATCGTGACCGTGCCGGTGCCGTCCATCGCGTCGCTCGCGTTGAGGCAGAGGTTCAGGATCACCTGGCCGAGCTGCGCCGGATCGCCGTCGACGATCGTCGGTGGGCCGTCACTGCGGATCACCGAGATGTGCTTGCCGAGCACGCGCGAGAGCAGTGGGCTCATGTCGTCGAGCACCGAGTGAAGGAGGAGCGGGCGCCGGCGGTACTGGCCGCGCCGCGAGAACGCGAGCAGGCTGCGCGTCAGCTGTGCGCCGCGCTCGGCCTCCTGGCGGATGCGCGCGAGGTCGGCGCGGACTTCCTTGTCCTTCGCCTCGGCGTGCAGCACCTCGGCAAACGCGAGGATGCCGCCGAGGATGTTGTTCATGTCGTGGGCGAGGCCCGCGGCGAGCGTGCCGACCGCATCCATGCGCTGGGCGTGGACGAACTGATCGCGCAGGCGCTCGCTCTCGGCCTCGGCGCGGCGGCGCTCGTCGAGCTCCTTCTCGAGCTGCGCTGCCGCGCGCTCGACGTCGAGGCGGCCGGTCTCGGCGCGAATCGTCCACCGCCGCAGCCAGAGCTGCATCAGCATCGTCACGGACCACAGACCGACGAGCGAGATCGGATAGACGGGCAGGCCGCCGGCCTGGAGCGAGAGCGGCACGCCGAGGACGATGACCGGCACCGTCACGCAGAGCGTCCACACCGTATCGACGAGCAGCGACGCGCTCGCGAGCTCGAGCATCAGCGGCATCACGAGCGTCGGCTCGCGGGTGATCGCGTACGACGAGAGCGTGTTGATCGGCGCGAGCAGCCAGACGAGCGCGCCGACCGCGTGCGCGAACCGCGGCGGGATGCGATGCGCGCGGAGCGCGAGGAACATCGAGAGCGCCGCGATGATCATCACGACGTTGATCGCGATCACCGACCCGGGCACCGGCAGCCCCGCCGGCGAGCTGACGACCAGCGCGATCAGGATCCCGCCGATCACGATCGGCAGGAACAGGCGCAGCCGGTCGAACGCGATCTGCTCGAGGCGCGCATCGACCCCGGGGCTCACCTCTGGGCCGGACCACCAGGACATCGCCGACCAGTATCGCTCGACCGCGCGCGGGGGCTCCACGGCCGTGACCTGCCCGGCGCTGACCGACGCTGCGTACTGCACGCCCCGCCCGGGCGTGCCGATCGGGTGAGCTACTTGCCCCGGCGCTTCGTCTCGAGGTCGGCGAGGCGCGCGGCGAGCTCCTTCTCGAAGCCCGAGTCGGCCGGTTCGTAGATCCGCTGGCCGACGAGCTTGTCGGGCAGGTAGTCCTCCGGCACGTAGGCGCCGGCGAAGTCGTGCGGATACTTGTAGCCGTCGCCGTGGCCGAGCGCGCGGCCTGCACCGCTCGACCCCGGCCGCAGCTTCGCCGGCACCGGCAGCGCGCCGTGCTCCTTCACGAGCTTGCGCGCGGCGGCATACGCGGTGAGCGCGCGGTTGGACTTGGGCGCGAGCGCCAGGTACGTCACCGCCTGCGTCAGCGGCAGCACGCCCTCGGGCAGACCGACGAGCTCGACCGCCGAGAGCGCAGCGGTCGCGACGACGAGCGCCTGAGGATCGGCATTGCCGACGTCCTCGGACGCGAAGATGACCATCCGGCGCACGACGAACCGAGGGTCCTCGCCGGCCTCGAGCATGCGCGTCATCCAGTAGACGGCGGCGTCGGGGTCCGAGCCGCGCATGCTCTTGATGAACGCCGACACGACGCCGTAGTGCTCGTCGCCGGCCTTGTCGTAGAGCAGCGTCTTGCCCTGCGCCGCCTCGGCGACGTGCTCGGCGGTGATCGCGTTGCCGTTGCCGGCAAGCGACGCGGCAACCTCGAGCACGGAGTAGAGCCTCCGCGCATCGCCGGCCGCGGCGGCGACGATCTGCTGGGTGACCTCGTCGTCGATCGTGACGGCCATCGCTCCGAGGCCCCGTTCGGTGTCCGCGACCGCCCGCGCGACGAGGCCGGCGAGCTCGCTGTCGGCGAGCACCTCGAGCCGGACGATCCGGCACCGCGACAGGAGCGCGGCGACGACGCCAAAGCTCGGGTTCTCGGTCGTCGCTCCGATCAGCGTGACGGTGCCGGCCTCGACGTGCGGCAGCAGCGCATCCTGCTGCGTCTTGCTGAACCGGTGGATCTCGTCGATGAAGAGGAGCGTGCGTGCGCCGAACTGGTCGCGGCGCTCGGCCGCCTTCGCGATCGCCTCCCGGACATCCTTCACGCCCGCCTCGACGGCGGACAGCGTGACGAGCTCGCACTTCAGGGTTTCGCCGAGGAGCTTCGCGAGCGTGGTCTTGCCACTCCCGGGCGGCCCCCAGAGGATGAGCGACGGAATGACACGACCGGGGCCCAGGTTCGACAGGATGCGGCCTGGACCGACCAGGTGCGCCTGACCCACCAGCTCGTCGAGTGACCGCGGCCGCATCCGCTCGGCCAGCGGCTGGCCGACCGCACGCTTACGCGCGCTCTGGGCGAAAAGGTCCATATTACAGGCCGATTTATACATACATGTGGCCCTGCGACCACGGAACCACGGGCTGGTGACACCACACCCGGCAGATCGAGCATCCGGGCCTACGGTCATGAGCAGGATTTCCACTCGTTAACCCACTGCTGCCCGTGGCACGCCCCCTGCTTTGGTCAGGAAGCATGATGGTCGAGACCGTTTTCCAGTATCGCACCCTGATCGGGAAGTGCGAGCTCGGGTGCGGACTCGACTGGGACGAGATCGATCTCGTCGGCCGCATCGAGCACGCGTTCGCGTCCGAGCGCCACGACGGTCGCAAGTTCCGCCGCCAGGTCGTCGAGCTCTCGGCGGTGCTGCGCGGTGATCAGATCAACGATGCGGTCGACATCGTCGAGCTCGGCCCGGGCGGCCTCGTCTGTCGTCAGGCGCCGTTCATCGCGCGCGGCGAGCAGATCGAGATCGTGATCGAGGACGGTGACTACTGCTATCGGTTCCGCGCGCAGGGCAAGTGGCTGCGCGACGACGGCGACGACTACAAGGTCGGCCTGCAGTTCATCGGCATGCCGGTGCGTCTCCACAAGGTCGCGCTCAGCAAGCACGAGGCCGACGTGATCGACCGCATGCTCGCGACCGCGGCGTAGATCTCAGCGGCCGAGGAGGCGCTGCGCGAGGTGCATCGTGCGCGGCGGCAACGTCTCGCCGCGCCACGCGATCGCGCGCGCGAGGACGAGCGCTTTGTCGGCGGTGTTGAGCGTCGGCCGCTGCGCGAACAGCCGCTTGCCGGTGCTCTCGATCTTGTCGAGGATGCGCATGCCGCCGTGCCACGTGAGCGCGAGCTCGACCGCGAGGTCGGAGCCGATCACGTCGACGAGCGGGCGAGCGCGCTGGAACAGCGCGCGGGCGCGGGCGACCTCGTAGCGGACGAGGTTGCCGACGGCCGGGCTCACGCGGCGCGACGCGATGTCGGCCTCGGTGACGCCGAAGTGGCGCAGGTCGGAGGCGGGCAGATAGACGCGGCCGCGCTCCCAGTCGCTCGGCACGTCCTGGATCAGGCGCGCGATCGCGACGGCGGTCGACAGGTCCTCGGCATACGCGTGCAGCTCCGGCGCCCGGTAGCCGCCGATGTAGAGCAGGAGGCGGCCGACGGGCTCGGCCGACTGGCGCGTGTACGAGCGCAGCTCGTCGAACGTCGCGTAGCGGCGGCGCTCGAGATCGGTCCGGAATCCAGACAGCAGCTCGGTGAACTCGGTGATCGGCAGGTCGAACTTGTCGGCGGTGTCGACGAGCGCGACGAACACGGGGTGCTCGGCGTTGCCGCGGTAGGCGGCGTGGAGCTGCTCTTCCCAGCGATCGAGCTCGCGCGCGCGGCGGCCCTCGTAGGCCGGCTCGTCGGCGAAGTCGTCGGCGACGCGGGCGAACGCGAACAGCGCGAAGATGTGCTTGCGCAGGTGCGAGCGCGCGAACATCGAGCCGACCGGATAGTTATGGTGGCGCGCGTGGCAGAGCGCCTCGCAGTAGCGATAGCAGGCCTCGATCTCGAGCGTCGGGGGCAGCGGGACCGCGAGGGCAGGGGAGCGAGCGACGCCGAGGCGATGGATCACGGTGACTCCTTGAGGCGCGCGAGCACCTCGCGTGCGCGGTCAGCTTTGACATCGCCGCACGCCGACAGCTCGGCCGCGACGCGATCGATGAGGTCGCCGGTCGCACCGGCGGCGCGCGCGAGACCGCGCGCGTGCAGCGACATGTGACCGCGCTGGATGCCTTCCGTCGCGAGCGCGCGCAGCGC
>JAEWJO010000241.1 GCA_023386455.1 Pseudomonadota bacterium
ATCGGGATGTCGCGGTCGGACGCGGCCGCGATGTACGTGAGGCGGCCGCCGAACGTCGGCGCGGTCTGCGGCCGCTGCTCCGCGGCGGTCGAGTCGCCGAGGCCGACGTCGTCGCCGAAGTAGTCGACGCCGATGTAGCCGCTCGCCTCGAGTCGCTCCGGCGGATCGGCAAGAGCGGCGGAGGACGTAGCTGACGCGACTACCACGACTGGCAGGATGGCGACGCGCACGAAATAATCATATCCCAGGTCTGGAGGCGCGCGCGCGCCCGAGGCAGGATCGATCCGATGCTCACGTTCAGCACGAAGCCTGACGTCGCCGAACAGCAGATGAACGCGATCATTTTCTACATGACCGCGTTTGGCTACATCGACGGCAACTTCGACTTCACCGAGAAGACCTTCGTGCGGATCTACATCCGGCAGCTCGTCACCGCGCGTGCGATGACCGCGATGCCGGACGCCGACGCCAGGACCCGCGACGAGGTGATCAACAAGTTCACCACGCACTTCCACGAGGTGTTCGAGCAGATCGATCGCGGCGTGAAGGGGCTCTTCGACGAGGCGGTCGCGGACGGCGAGGACGTCGAGAAGTTCGTCTACGCGAAGCTCAAGCTGCGCAGCTACGAGATCTTCCAGAGCTTCGACCGCGAGAACCAGAACGAGCTGCTCTCGACGATCGACGAGCTGATCTACGCCGACGGCTCGGTCCATCCCGCCGAGAAGAAGTTCCGCGAGGAGATCGAGGCGCTGCTCGACACCGGCGCGACGCCGCTCGGCGACGCCGACATCGAGGTCGTGCCGACCAAGCACGTCGAGGTCACCGATCCCGCGACGCCGCCGCGGGCGCGCATCGACGACCACCCGTTCTTCCAGACGTTCGAGCATCACTACTCGGCCGACCCGGAGCGGATCCGGCAGCAGATCACGGCGGACCTCGACCTGATGCACCGGTTCACCGCGCAGCTCGCCGCGCACCGCACGGCGGGGCAGGGCAAGCTCGCCGGCAAGCAGTCGGTCGCGGACTTCGCGGGACAGAAGCCGTTCCTCGACGGTCACGTCTACGTCCACCCGGCGGCGCCAGACCAGATCTACGACATCACGGTGCTCGGCGATCTGCACGGCTGCTACAGCTGCCTGAAGGGCGCGCTGCTGCAGGCCGACTTCTTCGCGAAGCTCGAGGCGTGGAAGCTCGACCGCAGCAAGCCCGAGCCCAAGCTCATCCTGCTCGGCGACTACATCGATCGCGGCATGTTCAGCTACAACGGCGTGCTGCGCGCGGTGATGCAGCTCTATCTCGCCGCGCCGGAGCACGTGTTCCCGCTGCGCGGCAATCACGAGTACTACATCGAGTACCGGGGACGGATTTACGGCGGCGTGAAGCCCGCCGAGGCGATCAACACGCTGATCGGCCACATCCCGGGCGAGGTGTTCCAGGAGTACATGAGGATGTTCGAGGAGATGCCGAACATGCTCTTCTTCGACGACCTCATGTTCGTCCACGCCGGCATCCCGCGTGACGCGGACATCAAGTCCAAGCTCGCCGACATGGCCGGCCTCAACGATCCGGACATCCGGTTCCAGATGCTGTGGAGCGATCCGTCGACGGCGGACTACATCCCCGACGATCTGCAGGCGCAGAACGCGCGGTTCCCGTTCGGCAAGAAGCAGTTCGAGGCGTTCATGGCGCGGTTCGGCTGCTCGATGCTCGTCCGCGGCCACGAGAAGGTCGACGCCGGCTTCAAGACGATGTACGGCGACGTCGCGTCGCTGCTGTCGCTGTTCTCCGCCGGCGGCGCCGAGAACTTCGACCTGCCGACCGACTCGAGCTACCGCTCGGTGACGCCGATGGCGGCGACGATCCGGCTCGAGGGCGGCACCGCGCAGGTGACGCCGTGGCTCATCGACTACAAGCGCTTCAACGATCCCAAGCGCAACCGGTTCTTCGCGACGCCGCCGGAGATCGAGCACAAGGCCGGTTGATGTCGTGGTTCGTGTACATCGTGCGCTGCGCCGATGACACGCTGTACTGCGGCATCACGAACGATCTGCCGGGGCGCATGGTCGCGCACTCGACGGGCAAGGGTGCGAAGTACACGCGCCGGCGCGGTCCGGTCTCGCTCGCGTTCTCGCGGCGGTGCCGCGACAAGCGGCTCGCGCTGCGCATCGAGTACCAGATCAAGCAGCTCAGTCGCGCGCAGAAGGACGCGCTCGTCGCCGAGCCGAAGCGGATCTCTCCGATCGCCCGGCGGGCGCAGCGCGACCTGCGCGCGGCTGTATACTCGCCGCGATGACGTCGCAGAACATCCCGGTAGTCGACCTCGGGGACTGGCACGAGGGCGGCGCGGCGCGGGCTCGATTCGTGAACGCCGTCGGCGAATCGCTCGCCGACATTGGATTCTTTGCCGTGAAGAACCACGGCATCCCCGACTCGCTGATGACGTCGTCGTACGACGTCGCCAGGGAGTTCTTCCACCTCCCCGCGGAGGTGAAGCAGCGCTATCACCACGCCGAGAAGAAGGGCCAGCGCGGCTACACGGGCATGGGCAGGGAGCACGCGAAGGACGCGGCCGCCGCCGACCTCAAGGAGTTCTGGCAGCTCGGGCGCCCGAACACGCCGCATCCGCTCTACGGCGACAACATCGCGGCCCCCGACGTGCCGGCGTTCGCGCCGACGTTCACGCGCCTCTACGAGCAGCTCGACGACCTCGGCGTGCTGCTGCTGCGCGCGTGCGCCGCGTACATCGGCGAGGCGGTCGACACGTTCGCGGACATGGCGAAGGACAGCGACACGATCGTGCGCGTCCTCTACTACCCGCCGGGCGGCGGCGGAGTCCCCGCCGGTGCGGTGCGCTCCGCGGCGCACGAGGACATCAACCTCATCACGCTGCTGTCGGGCGCGACCGCCGAGGGCCTCGAGCTCCTGCGCCGCGACGGGTCGTGGATGGCCGTGCACACCGGGTTCGACACGATCGTCGTCGACGCGGGTGACATGCTGCAGAACGTGACGAACGGCCTCTACAAGAGCACGACGCACCGGGTAGTGAATCCGCGCGACTCGGCATCGGAGCGGTTCTCGATCCCGTGCTTCATCCACGCGCGGCTCGATGTCGATCTGACGCCGCTGGCGAGCTGTGTCGCGCGCACCGGCGGCACGCCGAAGTATCCGAGCATCACCGCCGGCGCGTATCTCGAGCAGCGCCTGCGCGAGATCGGGCTTGGATGACCCGCACGTGGGTCGCGGGCGCGGTCTGCCTCGGGCTCGTGCTCGCGGGCGACGCGGCCGCGCACAAGCGTGACCCGTACGCGGTCGCGATCCACTTCCAGCCCGGCAATCCGGCGCACGTCATCGCCGGGACGACGTTCGGGCTCGTCGCGTCGACCGACGGCGGCACGACCTGGCGGTGGGCGTGCGAGCAGGCGCTCGCGTATCAGGACCCGTACGATCCGGACTACGCGTACGGCGCGACCGGCGCGGTGCTGATGCAGACGTTCGTCGGGCTGCGCGTCGCCTCGGATGCGTGTTCGTTCGCAGCGACGCCGCTCGGCGCGAAGTTCGCGTCGAAGGTCGCGGCCGGCGACGACGGTGCGCTCTACGCCGCGGTCT
Source organism: Pseudomonadota bacterium (assembly GCA_023386455.1). Classification (GTDB taxonomy): domain Bacteria; phylum Myxococcota_A; class Polyangia; order Haliangiales; family Haliangiaceae; genus JABFXX01. The sequence goes on from JAEWJO010000241.1 coordinate 3,607, forward strand.
CCGACGTCGATACCGCCGACGCCGCGATCTACAAGTCGACCGATGGCGGCGCGACATTCCCGGTCGCGGTGACGCCCGCGATCTCCGACTGGTGGGAATCGATCGAGGTCTCGCCCGTCGACGCGCAGCGCGTCTACGTCGCCGGCTTTCGCGTCGGTCCGCCGCGCGTCCAGCTCCTGTTTCGCAGCGACGACGGTGGCGCGAGCTACACCGAGCTCGCATCGACGGGCCTCGACGCCGGGATGGACTCTCGCATTCGCGTCGCCGGCATCGGTCCCGCCGCCGACACCGTCTACCTCCACGTCACGCAGGACCCGGCGAGCGGCGGTGGCGACGCGATCTACAGGTCGACGACCGCCGGTGCGAGCTGGACGAAGATCCTGACGACGACCGATCCGTACGGCGTCTCGTTCCTCGTGCGCAGGAGCGGCCAGCTGGTCGCGGCGACGCGCACGATGGGCGCGCAGAAATCCGACGATGGTGGGACGACGTGGCAGCCGATCGCATCGGCGCCGCACATCGCCTCGCTCGCGGAGACGCCGGCCGGCGTCGTGTGGGCGGGCACGCAGACCTACGCGAAGCCGCGCGACCCCGGTCTTCCCGAGGTCCCCGCCGACGGCGCGTTCCTCATGACCTCGACGGACCTCGCGACGTGGACGCCGAGGTCCGCGCTCGCCGATATCGTCGGGCCGCTCGCATGTCCCGGCGTCCACGACGAGTGCGGCGTGAAGAACCAGGGCGTCGGCACCGCGTGGTGCTGCCTGCTGTACGACGACCTCAAGGTGCCGTCGCAGGTACTCGACTGTTCGGGTGGGAACGTCTGTTACGGCTACCAGGATGCCGGTGTCGCGGGCGACATCACCATGCCGCCTCCCGATCCGGGTTGCTGCGGCGCGGGATCGTCGGAGAGCGGCCTGCCAACTCTCCTCCTGGGCTGCATTTTGCCGGGATGGCAGATCCTGCGACGTCGTGCCTCGCCTCGTCAGCGGAGGTGAGCCAGCGCACCCCCACGGCCCAGCCTCGCGGGATACGATCCGGACATGCGCACCGCCGTCGCGGCTCTGGTTGTCTCGGGCCTGACCGCAGCCCTCCTCTCGCCCGCTGCCGCGAACGGCCGCGATCCGTACACCTCGACGATCCACTTCAAGCGGGGCGCCGAGACGAACATCGTCGCGGGCATGACGTTCGGCCTGCTGCTCTCGCACGACAACGGTGCGACCTGGCAGTGGATGTGCGAGACGGCGATCGGCTACGGCGGCGCGTACGATCCGGACTACGAGTACACGTCTGCCGGCGCGATCTTCGCGACGACGTTCGACGGCCTGAAGGTCATGCGCGATGGCTGCTCGTTCAACTCGACGCCGCCGGGCATGACGTTCGTGTCGCGCGTCGAGCAGGCACCGGACGGCACGATCTACTACGCGGCCGCCGATCCGAACGACGGCAAGATCTATCGCTCGACCGATGACGGCATGACGTTCCCGACGTCGGCCTCGCCTGGCATGGCGAACGACTGGTGGCAATCGATCGAGGTCGCGCCGAGCGACAACAACCGGGTCTACTTGACCGGCTATCGCCTGATGGGCGGCGACCCGAAGCAGTTCCTGCTGTTCAGCAGCTCGAACGCGACGACGGGCTTCACGTTCTCGCCGATGGCGATGACCGGCATCGGGACGACGTCGGAGAACTCGACGATCGACATCGTCGGCATCTCCGCGCAGAGCGCGAACACGCTCTACGTCCGCGTCACACTCGTCACCGGCACCGACACCGACGCGATCTATCGCTCGACGAACGGCGGCACGTCGTGGACAAAGATCCTCGAGAAGAACTCGAGGTTCGGCCTGTCGTTCCTCGTCCGCAACGACGGCACGTGCGTCGCCGGTACGCGCGAGCTCGGTGCGTGGAAGTCGACCGACTGCGCGACGGCGGCGACGCCGACGTGGACCCCGCTCGCCAACGCGCCGCACATCGGCTGCCTGTACGAGAACGCGGCCGGCGAGGTCTGGGCCTGTACGCAGAACTACGCGAGCCCGCAGCTCGATATCCCGACCGACGAATACGGCATCATGAAGAGCACCGACCTCAGCACGTGGACAGGCGTGCTGAAGTACGCCGACATCCAGGCGCCCGTCGCTTGCGCGGCAGGAACGATCCAGGAGGACGAGTGCATCCAGAAGCCCGAGGGCCTGCAGTCGCCGTGGTGCTGCCTCGTGCCACAGCTCGGGATCAGCTCGACAGCGATCGACTGTAGCGGTGCGCTGGCGTGCTTCGGCGGGGCCGTCGATGGAGCGGTCGATGCAGGGACGACGAACGTGACGCCGCCTCCGGATGGTTGCTGTGACTCGGGCTCGGGCTCGTCGGCATTGCTCGGCTTGCTCGTCGGCGGCCTCTTGCTAAGCCGAAGACGGAGGTCGTGATGCTCAGCCGGATCGATCGCCTCGCGTATCACTCGCAGCACCTGTCGTTCTTGCTCAATGCGACGGTGATGGAGGAGGCCGCCCGCCTCGTCACGCGCAACAAGCGACCGACGATCGATTACGCGGTCTGGAAGTGCCTGCAGAAGCGGCGCGGCGAGCTTCACCGCCGCGATCTCGCGAACGTCGATGCGGGTCTCTATCCTCGCGATCTGCTGTTCGACTTCCCGGTGCGGCGCTATCTGCGCCAGTTCCCGCGCCTCGTCGCCGACGCACCGAACGTCGTGCGGCGCATGCGCAAGAACAACTTCAAGGACATCCCGGCCGTCGACAAGGAGCGGTTCCCGCCGTACTACCGGCGCACGTTCCACTGGCAGACGGATGGCTACTTCAGCGACTTCTCCGCCGAGGTCTACGAGCTCGGCGTCGAGCTCCTGTTCCGCGGTACCGCCGACGTGATGCGCCGCCAGGTGATCCCGCCGATGACGCAGTTCGTCCGCGAGCACGGCGGCGCAGCCGACAAGATGAAGGTGCTCGACGTCGGCTGCGGCACCGGTCGCACGCTCCACCAGATCGCGCGCACGCATCCGGCGATGCGCCTGCACGGCGCGGACATGTCGCCGAACTACATCCGCCACGCGCGCAAGCGGCTGGAGGATGTCGCCGAGCTGACGCTTGCCGTCGAGAACGGCGAGTCACTGCCGTGGGCGGACGCGACGTTCGACATCGTCACGAGCACGTACATGTTCCACGAGCTCCCGCGCAACGCGCGCCGCAACGTCGTCCGCGAGATGCTGCGGGTCACCCGTCCGGGTGGTCTCGTCGTGCTCGAGGACTCCGCGCAGCTCGCGGAGAGTCCGGTGCTCGAAGGGGTACTGCAGGGCTTCCCGCAAGAGTTCCACGAGCCGTTCTACGCGGACTATCTCGAGGACGATCTCGCGGGCATCCTCGGCGAGATCGGCTTTCGCGACGTGAGGACCGAGTCACACCTGGTGGCCAAGGTCGTCATCGCCCGCCGTCCGTAACGTGCACTGTGCGGATGCGCCACGCGCGCGGGCGCTCGGCGAGCAATAGCGCGCGAACCGTACCGTGAGGACGGTACCCAACCGTGCGGATATGCGTCACCGCGGGAGTTGTCCGTTACTTGCAACACAGACCGAACAATGGTGGACGAGTTGCGGGTGCTCACTCGCCTCAACGACGAGACGCAGGTCCACCATGCGGACGCGGACTCGGATGTCGATCGCTATCTGTTCTGTGATGGTGTCTCGAGCATCGAGTACCGGACGTACCTGGCGCGCGTGTATGGCTTCCTCGCACCACTCGAGGCCGCACTCGCGATGGCGCCGGACATCGAGCAGATCATCGACGTCCGCGGTCGCGCGAAGGCGGCGCTCGTCGCGCACGACCTGCTCGCGCTCGGCCTGACGATGACCGAGGTCAACGAGCTGCCGCAGTGCCTCTCGATCCCGACGTTCCGCGGCCCCGCTGCTGCGCTCGGCTGGATGTACGTCGCGGAGCGGCCGCTCCTCGCGAGCGCCGTGATTCGCGGTCACCTGTCGACGTACCTGCCGAACGAGATGGCGGCCGCGTCCGCGTACCTCATGTGTTACGCGGGGCAGGTCGGCGGCATGTGGCGCGGCCTCGGCGAGGCGATCGATCGCGTCGCCTCGACGAGCGTCATCGCCGACCGGATCATCGTCGCCGCGCACGACGCGTTTCGCGCGCAGCATCGCTGGCGAACGCATGACCTTCAGCGTGCGGCCGCGGGCATTCGCTACGCGGTGTAGCGCCCGCGCGACGCCCCTCGATGTACCTTCGGGCGCATGTCCGAAGACGCACGCGCCAAGCTGGAGCCGCTCCGTACCGAGCTCGGGCAGATCGATCGCGACATCCTCGCGCTCGTCGCGCGCCGCCAGGCGGTCGCCCAGCGCATCGGCCAGGTCAAGCGCGACGGCGGCATCCCGACCCGGGACTACCGCCAGGAGCGCGATGTCGTCGAGCGAGCCCGCGCGGCAGCGGTCGAGCACGGCCTGACGCCGACGCTCGGCGAGGAGCTGATCCTCGCGCTGATCCGCGGCTCGCTCACGGTGCAGGAGAAGGACACCGTCGCCGCGAGCGGCGAGGGGTCCGGCCGGCGCGCGCTCGTGATCGGCGGCTCCGGTCACATGGGCCGGTGGTTCGTGCGCTACCTCGCCGCGCAGGGCTTCACGGTCGACAGCGCGGATCCGACCGATCCACCGGTGCGCCACGACAACATCACGTACCACCGCGACTGGCGCGGGCTCGAGCTCGACCACGAGCTGATCGTCGTCGCGGCGCCGATGCCGGCGACCAACGCGATCCTCGAGGAGATGGCCGTGAAGCCGCCGAAGGGGGTCGTGTTCGACGTCGGCTCGCTGAAGAGCCCGCTTCGCAACGGCCTCTTTGCGCTCGCGGCCGCGGGCGGCCAGGTGACGTCGGTGCACCCGATGTTCGGTCCCGACACCGAGCTCCTGAGCGGCCGCCACGTGATCTTCATCGACCTCGGGGTGCCGAAGGCGACCGCGGCGGCGCGCGCGCTGTTCGAGCCGACGATGGCGACGCTCATCGAGATGGACCTCGAGAGCCACGACCGGCTGATCGCGTACGTGCTCGGCCTGTCGCACGCGCTCAACATCGCGTTCTTCACCGCGCTCGCCGAGAGCGGCGAGGCCGCGCCGCGCCTGGCGACGCTGTCGTCGACGACATTCGACGCGCAGCTGGGCGTCGCGGAGAAGGTCGCCGCGGAGAATCCGGATCTCTACTTCGAGATCCAGACGCTCAACGACTACGGCACCGAGTCGCTGGCGGCGCTGCTGTACGCGGTCGAGCGGCTGCGGTCGGTCGTCCGCGCGAACGACCTGGAGGGTTTTCGCACCCTGATGACGCGCGGCAAGTCATACCTACATCAGCGCGAGCGCCGTTAGCGTGCCAGGTCCGAGGTAGCGGGCGGGTAGACGGCCTTACAAACGTCGCACGTGCGGTCGAACCGAACGCACGATGCGTCCCGTTCTCGCTCTCTGTCTCCTCTCATCCCTCACCGTCGCCTGCGGCGACGGCATCACCACCCCCGGCACGATCCGCGGCTCGATCACCGGGCTTCACGGCACCGGCCTCGTCCTCGCGAACCACGGCGACATCCTCGAGATGGCGGCCGATGGCTCGTTCGAGCTCGCGCGCGGGGTCCCGCTCGGCTCGGCGTACGACATCACGATCGTCAGCCAGCCGACCTCGCCGTGGCAGACCTGCAAGGTCCTGCGCGGCCAGGGCACGATCCAGCAGCCCGATCAGGTCATCGATGTCGCGGTCGTCTGCAAGACGGACATGCACGTCGTCGCCGGCTCGGTCACCGGGCTCGAGGGTGACGGCCTCGTCCTCCAGAACAACGGCGGCGATGACATCGCCGTCGCCGCCGACGGTACGTTCGCATTCTCGACGGCGATCGCGAGCGGCCAGCCGTTCGCGGTCACCGTGAAGCAGCAACCGACCGCTCGCTGGCAGACCTGCTCGGTCGCCGGCGGCGCGGGCGAGATCGCGGGCGACGACGTCAAGACGATCGTCGTCAACTGCGCGACCGATCGGTTCTCGGTCGGTGGCACGGTCAGCGGCCTGAAGGGCACGCTCGTGCTCGCGAACAGCAGTGGCGACACGATCGAGGTCACCGCGAACGGCTCGTTCGCGTTCCCGACGACCGTCGCCAGCGGCGCGACGTACGACGTCGAGGTCGCCTCGCAGCCGGGCCTGCCGAGCCAGACGTGCGTCGTCGCGCACGGCACCGGGCCGGTCGTCGACAAGGCGATCGAGAGCGTGCAGGTCAGCTGCACGACGAACATGTTCAAGGTCGGCGGCACCGTCATCGGGCTCGCCGGCAACGGCCTCGTGCTCGAGAACAACGACGGCGATGATCTGACGATCACCGCCGACGGCACGTTCGAGTTCGACACCGCCATCGAGAGCGGCACCGTCTTCTCCGTCACCGTCGCCGAGCAGCCGACCGGGCTGTCGCAGACGTGCACCGTCGCGGGCGCCGGCGGCGTCGTCGGTGGCGGCGCGGTCACGACGGTGACCGTCAACTGCGAGACGAACACGTACGCGGTCGGTGGAACGATCACGGGGCTCGCCGGCGGCATGGTCAAGGTCCAGAACAACGCGGGCGACGAGATCCGCCTCATGATGAACGGCACGTTCGCGTTCCCGGCGACGATCGCGAGCGGCGGCACGTACGCGGTGACCGTCTCCGCCAACCCGGCGAGCCCGTCGCAGACCTGCACCGTCACCGCGGGCGGTGAGGGCGACGTCATCGACGCGGCGATCACGAGCGTCGAGATCGAGTGCACGCTGAACACGTTCCCGGTCGGCGGCACCGTCGCCGGCCTCGCGGCGGGCAACACGGTCGTGATCCGCAACAACGGCGGCGCGGACGTGGCCCTCACCGAGAACGGGTCGTTCGAGCTCCCGCTCGAGGTCGCGAGCAGCCACACGTACAACGTCGTCGTCGTCACGTCGCCGGACGCGCCCATCGCGCAGGACTGCACCGTGTCGGACGGCAGCGGCATGGTCGCCGACCAGGCGGTCACCAGCGTCCTCGTCTCGTGCACGACGAGGTCGTTCGCGGTCGGCGGTACGGTGACGGGCCTCCTCCCGGACGTGTCGGTCGTCCTGACCGACGGCACGGAGGACGTCACGGTGTCGGCGGACGGCACGTTCACGTTCGCTTCGGCGGTCGCGAGCGGCGCCTCGTACTCCGTCACCGTCAAGACGCAGCCGGACGGCGAGAGCTGCACGGTCGCGAACGGCACCGGCACCATCGGCAGCGCATCGCCGATCGTCACGGTCACGTGCGGCACGTCGATCACGCGCTGGAGCGATGGCACCGAGGACTGGCCGGACTCGGCGTGTAACACGCCGAACCCGTTCGGCGGCTGCAGCTCTCACTCGCAGGCCGATGGTGACTCGTGGGCGACGATCGTCTGCCAGAAGAACGGCTACTCGTACGGCACGTGGACCGGCAACAAGATCGCGGGCTGCAGCGGTCCGGTGAGCATGTTCAACTACTGCGACACGTGGGGCGACATGGAGTGCTACTCGTTCTACGAGTACGAGTGCGCGGAGTCCGATCAGACGCGCATCGAGCTCACCTGCTACCCGTGAGCTAGACCATCCGGCGCGATCGAAACCAATCGAGCGCGTCGCGGATCGCGGGCGCGAGCGGGCCGAACGAGTAGCCGAGCTCGCGCGACGCCTTGTTCGATGCGAACCGGAACTTGTTCGTGAACGCGTAGCGGATCTGGATCGAGTTGACGAGCGGATCCTTGCCGCGCGCCTCCATGAAGTCGCCGACGCGGCCCAGCGCGCGCGCCGCGATGTAGGGGACGCCGAACCGCGGCGGGTTCACGCCGGCGACCTTCGCGATCTCCTCGAACACGGCCTTGTACGTCATGTCGTGGCCGCCGAGGATGTAGCGCTCGCCGCGCTTGCCGCGCTTCCACGCCTGGATCATGCCGCGCGCGACGTCGCGGACGTCGACGAAGTTGTTGTAGCCGGGTGTCCAGCCGGGCACCTTGCGGTGCGCGACCTGGACGATCAGCTTGCCCGAGCTCGGCCGCGCGTCGCGAGGACCGAACATGTACGTCGGGTTGACGATCACCGCGTCGAGCCGGCCGATGTTCGCGCGGATCAGGTCCTCGGCCTGGTGCTTCGTGATCGCGTACGCGTCGAGCAGACCCTCGCTATCGAAGTTCCACTCGGCGCTCTCGTCGCACGGCACGCCGTTCGTCGTGAGGCCGATCGCGACGACCGACGACGTGTGAACGAGGCGAGGCACCTTCGCGGCGATGCACGCCTCGATCACGTTCTCGGTGCCGGTGACGTTCGCGTCGACCAGCTCCTTCGTGATGTCCTTCTTCACGCTGACCGCGGCGGCGCAGTGGAACACCGCCTCGACGCCGGCGAACGCCGCGGTCAGCGACTCGCGCGATCCGAGATCGCCGTCTCGCCACTCGATCGGCAGATCGTCGAGGTGCGCGATCTGCGTGCCCGCGCGTCTCGTCGCGACGACCTTGTGGCCGGCGGCGACCAGCTCTGCTGCGAGGTTTCCACCGAGGAGTCCGCTTGCACCCGTGATCGCGACGACGCTCATGGTCCGACCCTACACAGGGTCGCGTCCGTGGAGCGAGTTCGCCAAGGCGATCCGATCGGCTACTCGAGCCGGCCGGCTGCCGGACAAGCCAGCCAGACGCCACCGATCTCGCCAATTGATGCGGGGTTGCACCTTGCTAAGTGCGCGGCCATGCTCGGGATCGCGTCGCTTGAGGGCGCTCACGTACCAGGAGCTCGGCGACCTCCGCGCGCTGCGCCGCGCGGGCTGCACGCCGGTCCGACTTCCGGTCGACCCCGGCCGCACGCCGCGTCTGCAACCGTCAGGAACGGTGACGCGCGACCTAGGTCCGGCGCAGCACGGCGAGGATCGACGCGACCGGCGCGGGCCCGGTGAGCCCGGGTAGCTCGGCGGCCGCATCGCGAACGCGCGCGAACCCGGGCAGGAGCTGCGCGAGCCGGTCCGCCGACCAGCTCGTCGTCGCGCCGCCGACGCCATCCCGGTGCGCCTTGACGATCAGCACGCTGCCGGGCGCGGTCAGGCGGTGCATCGTGGCAGCCCACGCGCCGAGGCGCGCCGACGGCAGGACGTGCAGGCTCGCGCGATCGACGACGACGTCGAACGTCCCCGCGAGCGCGCTCGCGCAGATGTCGTCGCGAAGCCACACGATCTCGCTGGTCTCGCGACTCGCGAGTGCGAGCGCGACCTCCGAGATGTCGGTCGCGACGACGCGATACCCGCGCCTCGCGGCGTGGCGCGCGATCTGGCCGAGCCCGCAACCGACGTCGAGCAAGCGGGCAGGCGGTGGGGCATGGCTCGCGAGCTCGCGCGCGACGTCCTCGTCGCACTCGGCCTTCACCCATGGCAGGAGCGTCGCGTCGTGACGGTAGGCGCCGTCCCACATGGTCGCGGCGGCGGCGACGTCCGTCGTGCGCCGGTGGAGCAGGCCGGCGGTCCTCAGCGCATCGATCGTCGCGGCGACCTCGGCAGGGGGCGGGGCAGCGCCGGCGAGCGCGGTGCGGAGCTTCGGGTCATCGGCGACCTCGTACGAGGGCACGCCACCGACGATCGCGATGCCGTCTGCGCGCAGCTGCTCGAGGTTGCGCTGGACGGCGTTGGAGTCGAGCATGTCGACGTTCATCGACGGCACGACGACGACCGGCGCGCGGGTCGTCAGTGCGACGGCCGATGCGAGCTCGGAGAAGTCGCCGTTCGCGATGCGCGCGATCGTCGTCGCGCTGGCCGGATAGACGACGACGAGATCCGCCCACTGCGCGAGTGCGACGTGCGGCACCGGCGCGTGGGCGGTCACCGGCCAGAGCGAGGTCGTCGGCTCGCGCCGGGCGATCACCGCGAGCTCGCCGAGCGAGACGAACTGCTTGGCAGTCTGGGTGACGACGACCTCGACCGTGTAGCCACGGCGCTGCAGCGCGGACACGAACGCCGGCGCCGCCGAAGCGGCGATCGCGCCCGTCACGGCGACGACGACGTTCGCGCCGCGGCCCGGCGGAACCGCACTCTCGTCGTCGGCGCTCGTGCGCGTGATCACGCCGACCTCGGCGAGCAGCGCGACGAGCTCGCGCACGACGCCGACCCGCTCGCCGAGAGGGCCGGTGAGCGCCTCGAGGTGCGCGACGAGCTCGCGCTCGGTGTGGGCCTTGCCGAGGTACGCGATCACCTCGCGCGCGAGGTCCGCGCTATCGCCGGCGAGCTTGCGTACGCTGCCATCTCTGCCGACGAGCAGGAGGTCGTCCCCGAGCTCGACGACCGCGGCGCGCAGCGACCGCACCCAGCGCTGGCTGGCCTCCTCGCTCATCTGGCTCACATACCACGCGTTCGCGCGAGGCGGCGCGAGACCTCGCGGTCACCTCTCGTCACGCTCGCGACCCGACCGGGCCGCCCGGGCTCATCACGTCACGGGCGCGTCGGGCGGCGCGTCGAGCGCCGCATCGAACGGCATCGTCTGGCCATCGATCGAGGAGTCGATGTTCGTGTCGACCGCGCCGTCGATGCGGGCCGTGCCCGACGAGGTCGCGTCGATCGGCTCGGGCGGGCCGGTGTCGCAACCTGCGATCCCGATCGCGACGGTCGCCGATGTGCCGACGATCGCGACCGCGAGCGCGGCCGGAATTCGCAGCCGACGCCGCTTCGCGTCGCGCGCGCCGCTGTCGTCATCGTTCGAGGCCATGACCGGTTGTGGTCCGCGCGTCGTCGACGAGCATCTGTGCAGCGTCGCGTGCGCGCGTGCGCTGCTGTCGCGAGGACGGAGTGCTGCCTCACCTCGGAGAACCTCTCGCGACCCGACCGGGCCGCCGCGAGCTCATCAGATGATCGGTGTATCGGGCAGCGCGTCGCCGGTGCCGGCATCGCTGCGCGGCGCATCGTCGCCGCAACCCGCGCTCGTCGTCGCGACAGCCATCGCCGTCGACACGATGCCGACCGCGAGCGCGATCGGCACGATCACCTGCCGTGCCTTCGCACGGCGCTTCTTCACCACCACGGTTCGAGCGTATCGCAACTCTCAGGCAGCGTGCTGCTGCTGCAGCTCGGCGGTGTAGCCGCCCGTCAGCCGCGGGGTCTCGGGCAGCCCGAGCAGGCGACGCACCTCGGTCAGCGGCGTCGCCCAGTGATCCTCCCACGGGAACAGCACCAGCGGCTGCGCGGTGAGGCCGCGGCGATACAGCGCGCGCGCGTCGCGGAACACCTCGCGGGTGTGGCGCAGGCTGCGCAGCGTGCCGACGGCGGCGAGGATCGCGGAGCTCGGCGCCTTCACCTGCGCGAACGTGAACGCCTGCAGCGCGATCTCGCCGGCCGGGTCGGTCTCGCAGTGGGTGACGACGTGCCAGAGGTCGTGCGTCTGCCGCATGCGCTGGATCACGTAGGCGACGCGCTCGTCGTGGACATCCTCGGGCGCGCCATCGAACACGTCGGGCGTCAGGCCGTGCGCGGTCATGAACATCGCGTACGCGTGACCGAGCGTGCCCTCGGGCAGCTTCGCGAGCTCGGCGAGGTCGACGCTCTTCGAGTCGATCGCGCGCTTCTCGCCGAACAGCCGCGCGCCGCGCGGATCGTCGTAGAAGTAGCCGAGGCGCTCGCTGCGGTGACGTCCCGCGTTCGCGAGGTTCGAGAACACGAGGACCTGATCGGTCTCCTCGGGGTTGACCATCACGCGGGCGAGCGCCTTCAGCGCGCGCGACCAGCGGACGACGGGGTGGAGGTCGGCGACGTCGACGGGAGAAGCGGGGGTCGTGGTGGTTTGCATCGTGGTGTCTTCCGTTATTGTCACGTTGATAATAGCGCCGAGCCTCTTATTGTCAACGTGTAAACAACGTGCGACATTCGACCACGCAATGGCGCGACAACGCAGGCGAATCGTCTCCCGGGTCCGGGAGCGCCGGCGTCGCTCCCCCGAGGTCGCGCGCACCGAGATCCTCGACGCGGCCGAGCGGCTGTTCGCGAAGTATCAGCCCGAGGACGTCGGCCTGAAGGACATCGGTCGCGAGGCCGGCGTCAGCCACGCGCTCATCACGCACTACTTCGGCACCTACGTCGGGCTGTGCGAGTCCGTGCTCCAGCGCCGGCTCGTCGGCGTGCGCGAGACCGCCGCGGCGCGCCTCCAGGAGGCCGGTGTGCTGTCGCGGCCCGACGAGCTGCTCGCGATCCTGTTCCGCACGCTCGAGGATCCGGTTCACCTCCGCCTCATGAAGTGGCTCATGGCCAACGAGAAGGAGGACTCGGCGATGAACGCGTTCGCGCTGCAGCAGCAGGGCATCCAGGCGATCGCGACGCAGGTCGCGCAGGCGGTGTCACCGCAGCCGTCCAGGCACCTCGTCGACACGCTCTCGCTCGCGCTCGTCACCGCGGTCGCCGCCGCGATCGGCTACTCGGTCAGCAAGTACGCGCTCGCCGGCGCGATCGGCCGCGAGCCGTCGCCCGAGCTCGACGCCGGTGTCCGCGGCACGCTCGCCAGCATGTTGCAGGCCTACCTGCGCGAGACGATCGGCCTGCGCTGACGACGGCACGCGAGATGCTTCACGTTCGGGCGTGAACCTCGACCGCGCTGCCATGCTCGTGATCCTGCTCGCAGGTAGCTGTGCGGATGGCGAGACCGATCGTACGCATCCGGTCGTCGTGGGCGAGGGCGCGCAGCTGAGCACGCTCGCGGTGTCCGACGGCAGCGACGACCTTTGCGAGCTTCTCCCATGCGATGGTCCGTGCTCGCTCGCGTGTGACCACGACGCGCTCGTCGAGCAGTACGTCCCGGATGGCACCTGCGCGAGCTTTGTCTGCGAGCTGACCGACGGCAGGACGGTCGTGCTCGATGCGTGTAACTACGCCGACGACTGACTCGGTTATGCTGGCGGCATGTTCTCGCCGGAACGCTACGTCGACGCGATGCGCTTTGCCGCCGCGGCCCACGACGCACAGAAGGAGCCGGGAAGCGACCTGCCGTACCTCGTGCACGTCGTATCGGTCGCGGCGGAGGTGATCGCGGCGCTGCCGACGACGACGCTCGCGGATCCCGATCTCGCCGTGACGTGTGCGCTCCTCCACGACACCGTCGAGGACACGAAGGTGACGCTCGACCAGATCCGCGAGCGGTACGGCGACGCGGTTGCCGCCGGCGTCGCCGCGCTGACGAAGAACGCGACGCTATTCAAGAAGGACCAGATGCCCGACAGCCTGCGCCGGATTCGCGAGCAGCCGCCGGAGATCGCGGTCGTGAAGCTCGCCGATCGGATCACGAACCTGTCGGAGCCGCCTCACTACTGGTCCCGCGAGAAGCGCGCCGCGTACCGCCTCGAGGCGGTGACGATCGCCGATACGCTCGGTCACGCGAGCGCGACCCTCGATGCGCGCCTGCGCGCGCGGATCGAGGCCTACACGCGGTTCTGCTGACCCGCGGATCGACCTGGCAACACAGGGCCGGTGCGATACCCTCATGGCATGCGTCGATTCGACGAGGTCCCCGGGTGGCGGTACGTCCTCCTCGCGCTGCTCGCGCTCGCGCTGATCTTCATCCTGCGCTGGGTCGACTCCGAGGACGACCCTCCCGAGCAGGTCGCGGCCTGCGATTGTGCGGCCGACCCGCTCGTCGCGATCCACATCAAGTTCAAGCCAGGCATGCTCCGGATGACCGACGTCGCCGGCAGGTCGCCGCGCCACCTGTTCTCGCGCATGCACGCGACGACCGCCGCCTACGATGACCCTCGCGACCGCTGGGTCATAGTCGATGTTCCCGCGTCCCGTGTCGACGAGACGCTCGCGACGCTCGCGACCGATCCGGCGATCGAGCAGGCATTCGTGCCTCCCGCCGACGTGCTCGCCACGCAGCTCTCGCCGGCTCGATCGCTGGTGGCGCCGCGCATGGACGCGACCGCCGACGACGCGTGCCCGATCAACACGCCGTCGTTCGAGTCGCACCAGGGCTACCTCGGCCCGGCGCCGTTCGGGATCGACGCGCCCGCCGCGTGGCGCCGCGGCGTCCTCGGCCAGGGCGTCTGGTTCGCCGACATCGAGGGCGGCTGGAACGCGGCGCACGAGGATCTCCACGGCGAGCGCATCACCCACGCCGGCGGCAAGCCGGTCGTCGGCCCGGGCTGGCGCGAGCACGGCACCGCCGTCCTCGGCGAGGTCGTCGGTCGCGACAACGGTCGCGGTGTCGTCGGCATCGCGCCCGAGGTCGAGCGCATCTTCACGTCCTCGATCGGCGGCACCAACGTCGCCGACGCGATCGACGTCGCCGCCGAGTCGATGCGCGCGGGCGACGTCCTCCTGATCGAGCTGCAGCGGTCCGGCCCTCGCGGCTCGTTCCTACCCGTCGAGTACTGGGACGACATCTACGATGCGATCGAGGCCGCGACGAGCCGCGGTGTCGTCGTCATCGAGGCCGCGGGCAATGGCGGCGAGAACCTCGACCACCCTGCCTACAAGGGCAAGCTCTCGCGCCGCGACTCCGGCGCGATCATGGTCGGTGCCGGTGGCCCGCCGCGCGAGGGCTTCCGCGATCGCGAGCGCCTCGACTTCTCGAACTACGGCTCGCGCGTCGACGTCCAGGGCTGGGGCCGCAAGGTCGCGACGCTCGACTACGGTGACCTCCAGCGCTGCGCCGGCGCCGACCGCCACTACACCGGCGAGTTCGCCGGCACGTCGTCCGCGTCGCCGATCGTCGCCGGCGCTGCGATCCTCGTCGAGTCCTACGCCAGATCGCGCGGTACCGTGCTGTCGCCCCGCGACGTCCGCGAGATCCTCCGCGGCACGGGCTCGCCGCAGACCGGCTCGGCAGCGGCCCGCGAGCCGATCGGACCGCGCCCGGATCTGTCCCGCGCGCTCGCGAGCCTGTCGCGCATCTAGCGATGCGCGCAGCGTGCTGCATCGCGGTCGCGCTGCTCGGTGCGACGCCGGCCGTCGCCGAGACGCGCGGTGACCTCGACCTCGAGGCGAGCGCCGGTGCGTCGCGCACGTGGCTCGATCTGCCGGCCAACGACGCGCGCACGCAGCTCGCGCTCGCGCTCGCGTTCGGTGTCCACGTCCGGCCCGACGTCGCGCTGTCGCTGCGCGGCACGATCGACGTCGGCGAAGGCCCGACGACGACGTCCGCCCTCGGCGTCCACGCTCGCCTCGATCGCGGCCGCTACTTCGCCGGCATCGGCCCCGCGATCGCGCGCGTCCGCGGCCCCGCCGACCCGTCCCGGTCGTTCGCCTCGATGCCGCCGGCGATCGACGCCCTCGCCGTCATGCTCGACATGCGCGTCGGCCTCCGCGTCGCGCCCGCCTATGTCGCGCTCGAGCTCTCGCCGATGTACGCGTTCGTCAACGACTCCGTCGATGCAAGCGCGACGCTCGGCGCCGCGCTCCACGCCGGCGTCGCGCTGGGCATCGCGTACTGACGGCTATGCCTGGTACAGCCAGACGCGGAGCAGCGACAGGAGCTGGTCGGCGTCGACCGGCTTCGTGATGTAGTCGCTCGCGCCGGCCTCGAGGCACTTCTCGCGGTCGCCCTTCATCGCCTTCGCGGTGAGCGCGATCACGGGGAGCTCCTTCCACTCGGGGCGCTCGCGGATGCGGCGCAGCGCCTCGTAGCCGTCCATCTCCGGCATCATGATGTCCATGAGGACGACGTCGATGCTCGCGTTCTCCTCGAGCTTGGCGAGCGCGCGCTTGCCGTTCTCCGCGTAGAGCACGTTCATCTTGTGGCCCTCGAGCAGCGAGGTCAGGGCGAAGATGTTGCGGAGGTCGTCATCGACCACGAGGACGGTGCGCTCCGCGAGCTGCGGATCGTTCTTCGCCAGGCGGCGAAGGACGCGCTGCTTGCGCTCGGGGAGGTTGGCTTCCACGCGGTGCAGGAACAGGGCGGTCTCGTCGAGGAGGCGCTCCATCGTCGTGACGTCCTTGATGATGACGGTCTGCGCGAGGCCGTGCAGGCGCAGGCGATCCTCGTCGGTGAGCTCGCGGCCGGTGTACACGATCACCGGCAGCCGCCGGTGCTGCGGGTCGGCCTTGATCCGCTCGATGAGGTCGAATCCGCTCATGCCCGGCAGACGGAGATCGAGGACGACGCAGTCGTACGGCTTCTGCGCGAGCGTCTCGAGCGCCGTCTCGCCGGACGAGACGGTGGTGGTCTCGACATCACCGTCGCCGATGAGGTCGCTGATCGCCTGGGACTGGATCGGGTCGTCCTCGACGACGAGCAGCTGCTTGACGCGCCGCTCGACAAAGTCGCGGACGGACTCGAGCCCGGCCTTGAGCTCCTCGTTCGAGACCGGCTTCATCTGGAAGCCGTGGGCGCCGCTCTTCAGGCCGCGCCGCTCCTCGTCGAGCCCCGACACGATGTGGACGGGGATGTGACGGGTGGCGGCGTCGTGCTTCAGGCGGTCGAGCAGCACCCAGCCGTCGAGGTCGGGCAGGCGGAGGTCGAGCGTGATCGCGTCGGGCTTGATCGAGCGCGCGAGCTCGAGCGCCGTGTGACCGTTCATCGCGACGACTCCCTTGAAGCCCGACGCGCGGGCCATCTCGAGCATCGTCATCGCGAACGTCAGATCGTCCTCGACGACGAGGAGGACCCGGTCGCCTGGCTCGAGGCCTTCGTAGTCATCTGGAATCGCCCGCGTGAGCGTCGTCGGCGCGGCGACCTGCGCCGGCACCTCCTCCGGCTGCGAGCGCGGGATCGTGCCCGGCTCCGGGATCGTGAGGTCGATGACCTGCACCGGCTGGTTGGCCTGCGGCAGGAGCGGCGTGCCGGTCGCGCGCGTGATGCGCGTGTCGCGCTGCTTGTAGTGGGTCGGCAGGTAGAGCGTGAACGTCGAGCCCTGGCCGACGACACTGTCGACGCGCAGGTCGCCACCGAGG
>JAEWJO010000375.1 GCA_023386455.1 Pseudomonadota bacterium
GGGAGGCCGCGCTCGCGCTCGTCACCGACGAGGAGCGGCTGGTCCGTGTCGCGACGACCGATGACGATGCGGACGTGCGGACGACCGCGTACGTGCGGTTCGCGACGCTGCGCGGGCGTGCGGGTAGCGAGGAGCTGCTCGTCCAGCGATTCCGCGCGGCGAGACCCGGCTCCGCCGAGCGCGTCCGGACGGCCCTCGCCTGGCTCGTCGCCCGCTAGCATCCGTGAGAACGCCACTCCGGTTTGCGTGCCCTCGCGATCCGCGCCACGATTGCCGCAGATGCGACGTCTTGCCCTGGCCGCGCTCGTAGCGACGAGCGGACTTGCCGTCGCAGGGAGGGCAGGGCGGGTCGTGCGGATCGAGCAGCAGCCGAGCCGCGAGGTCTACGTGCCCGCGGGCTACTTCTGGCAGGGCGTGTCCGAGGAGGACATCGACACCGTCGTTCCGCAGTGCGAGATGTTCTTCGAGCCGCACGAGCCGAACATCCAGATTCAGGGGATCGGTCGCGCCGCGACGCTGTGCGGCGGGTTCCACGACGAGCTCCTGCAGATGTCCCAGCGCCAGGTGTTCCTCAGCTCGTACGCGATCGATCGCGACGAGGTGAGCGTCACCGACTACCGCGCGTGCATCACCGCGGGCGTGTGCAGCCTCGATCCGCTGATCGCGGGCGACGAGCGCTACATCCGCGACGAGTGGCCGATCGTCAACGTCACCTGGTCCGAGGCGCAGGCGTACTGCCGCTGGAAGGGCGGCCGCCTGCCGACCGAGGCGGAGTGGGAACGCGCGGCGCGCGGTGACGAGCCGGATCGGTTCCGCGCCGCCGACATCCGCTGGCCGTGGTGCTTCGAGACGAAGAACTGCGTCGAGCGCGGCGAGGACTTCAATCACGGCCAGCCGCGCGTCCAGGCGATGCGCGACATCGATCGCACGAACAACATCCTCCACCTGATCGGCGACCCCGACGACAGCGACGGGTTCGCGCTGATCGCGCCGCCGGGCAGCTTTCCGTGGGGGCAGGGGCCGTACGGCACGCGCGATCAGGCGGGCAACGTTGCCGAGTGGACCGCCGATGTCCGCGGCACCGGCGAGCTGAAGCTCGGCTACGGCGAGCTGCCGGGCTGCAGCGATCACGAGAACGCCGGCAGCGTCACGACGACGTGCATCAACCCGTTCCGCGACGGTACCGACAAGGAACCCCGCGTCGTCCGCGGGGGCTCGTGGCGCCAGCCCTCGTTCCTGTCGCGATCGAACATGCGCGACCCGTACGGGCTCATGTACGACCCGAAACGGCGCTTCTCCCACGTCGGCTTCCGCTGCGCGCGGAGCCTCTAGCGGCGACTACGGGGCGTCCGCGGTCGCGTCGCCGACGGATGCATCTGCCGGAGGCGCATCGGGCACGCTGCCGTCGATGTCGGAGGTGCTATCGACCGACTCGCAGACGTTTCGCGCCTTGCTGCAGACCAGCGGGGCGTCGCAATCGTCGGTCACCTGGCAGCGATCGCCCTGGCCCGACTTGCAGGCGGCGAGCACGAGACACAGCAGTACAGCGCGCTTGATCACGATTCAATCTCCTCGAGCGGCGGCACGTCGATCCACTCGACCTCGGTCACTTCGAACTCGCGCTTGCCCTTGGGGCTCTGCACGGTGACGGTGTCGCCGATCTCCTTGCCGATGAGTGCCCTCGCGACCGGCGCCTGGATCGAGATGCGACCGCGCTTGATGTCGGCTTCGTGCTCGCCGACGATCGTGTAGCGCTGCTTGTCTCCGCTCTCGGCGTCCTCGATGGTCACGGTGGCGCCGAATTTGACTCTCGATCCCGACAATTTGGTTGGATCGATCACCTCGGCAAGTGCGGTTTTCGCCTCGAGCTCCCGGATCTTGGCCTCGATCAGGCCCTGTTCCTCTTTGGCGGCGCTGTAGTCGGCGTTCTCGGAGAGGTCGCCATGACCTCGCGCGATCTCGATGGCGCGGCTATTCGCGATGCGGTCGACGTTCTTCAGCTTGTACAGCTGCGCCTTCATCGACGCGTACCCCGCCGGGGTCATGGGGAATTTCTCGCTCATGGCGCGGAGATCGAGTCGTACTGCGGGTCAGCACTTCGCGCAACTCCCCATGCGACTCGAATCGCAGGGCGTGTCGACCGTGCCGTCGGTGGAGCATTCATTGGCACCGACCGACGGGCAGCTCCAGGAGTTGCAGGCGTCACCGACGCACGTGAGGTCACACGCGCAGGCGTTGTCGCACGTGATGTCGTCACATGCGTTATCGCCCGTACACGTGATGTCGCATCTGCTCCCGCCACCACACCGGATGTCGTTGCAGGCGCCTCCGCCGATGCAGGAGATCGTGCACGTCCAGCCCGACGGGCAGTCGATGGTGCCGGCGCAGTCGTCGGCGCTCGTGCAGTTGACCTGGCAGGTCTTCGCGCCCTCGTCGCACGACGTGCAGTCGTCGGGGCACGACGAGACGACGCAGTAGCCGTCGGTGCAGACGCGGCCGTCGCCGCAGTCCGCCTGCGTCTGGCACTGAAAGCTCGTCGACGGGCGGTCGACGAGACACGCGGCGACGACGCTCGAACCGAGGACGATGGCGAGGACGTGCGGCTTCATGGGCAGCTCGCCTGACACTGGTTGTTCACCGTCGAGTCGCAGCGACCGCCGGCCAGTCCGGTGTCGGAGCAGTAGACGGCGCTCGGCGGGTCCTTGCACATCATCGTCGCGGGACAGGGATTGGCGGCGTCACCGCAGGAGACGTCGCACCGGCACGAATTCGTGCAGGTCACGGCCCCGCACGCGGAGCCATCGAGCCCGCCGCCCTGGCACGTGACATCGCAGCGGCCCTGGCCGCAGCCGATCGTCCCGCACGCGCCGGCACCGCCGGAGCACGATTCGGTGCAGCGCCCCGACGTGCACGTCATCGGTGCGATGCAGGCGCTCGCGCCGGTGCACGTTCGCTCGCAGTCGCCGGTCGTGCAGGACAGCGAGCCGCACACCTGCGAGTCGGCGCCGCCCGAGCAGGTCTGCTTGCAGTCGCCCGTCGTGCACGACAGGTCGCCGCACGCGTTTGCACCGCTGCACATCGCCGTGCAGGCGCCGGTCGTGCAGTCGATGTCACCGCAGGCATTCGCGCCCGTGCACTCCACGTCGCACGGCTTGGTGTTGCACGTGATGTCGCCGCACCCGCCGGCACCGCACGTGATGTCGCACGACTGTGCCGCCGTGCAGGTGATCGCGTCGCACGAGCCCGCGGTCGGGCAGTTGATGTCGCAATTCCAGCCGCTCGGACAGGTGACCGCGTTGCCGTTGCCGGTGATCGTGCACGTCAGCGACGCGAGGTCGCACGAGTCGCACGTGCTCGGGCACTCGCGCGCGTCGGGCATGCGCGCGTCGGGCGTGCCGACGATGCAGTAGCCCTGCGTGCAGACGCGGCCCGGATCGCACTGGCTCTGGTCGCTGCACTCGAACGCCGGGGAGACCCGGTCGGCCGTGCATGCCGAGACGGCCACGCCGAGCGCGAGCCCGACGACCGTGCCGGCGAGCGCTCTCACCAGCGGCCTCCGAGGACGAGGGTCATGCCGGTGCCCGCCTCGGCCGGCGCGGGCGTGACCGTCATGCCGCGGTTCTGGTGATCCTTGTAGAGGTAGTACGCGCCGACGCCGCCGAGCGCGAGCCCCGCTCCGACGAGGATGTTGCCCCACAGCGCCTTCGTTCCCGCGCGGTCCTCGAGCTCGCGGAGATCGCGGAGGTCGGCGAGCGTCTGCGTGCGGTGGTTGTCGATGTCGCTCTGGATGCTCGACTCGCTGATCCACAGCGACAAGCCGACGAGCATCGTCGCCGCGCCGACGCCGATCACGGCGAAGCCGATCTTGCGCTCGCGCGTGTCGAAGAACGACGTGCGCACCTCGGGCTCGCCGGTCGTCGCCGATCCGGACCCGACGGGCTCGCCCGCGGACCCGGCGCCGGAGCCCGCCATGCCGGTGGCGCCGAACAGCGGACCGAGGGTGCCCTCTGCCTGCTCGCCGGGCGCGGCGTCACCGAGCGATGCGCTCTGCGTGCGAGGCGGCGTGCCGCGCGCCGCGCGGCTGACGATGACGGTTGTCGTGCCCGCCTGGGTTGTCGCCGTGCCGTAGACGAGCTCGTCGACCGCGAGCGTCGACATCACGGTCTCGGCGCAGGCTGGCTGATCGGGGCTGCAGCCGACCGCCGCGGCGGTCTCGTTGAACGTCGTGTCGCCGACGGTGACGTCGCCGTCGAGGTTCGTCCTCGCGAGGTTCGCGATCGAGGTGTTCAGCGCCGTGCGCTGTGCCGCCGGCGCGTTGCCGTCGAGCGGCAGGACGAGCACCTTGCGCGGGGCCGCCGCGACATTCGCGGACACCGCGAGGACGACGGTCAGCGCGACGATGACTGCTCTCATAGCGTCTTGATCTCTTCCCGGATCTGGTCGGCATCGCCGGCCGACGGTGCCAGCGCGAGGTAGCGCTGGAACGCCTTCTTCGCGGCGCCCATGTCGCCGAGCTTCTTGTAGACCTTGCCGAGCACGCGATACGTCGGCGCGTAGCCGGGCTTGGCGGACCTCGCCTTCTGGAGCAGCGAGAGCGCGCCCTTGGCGTCGCCCTTCACGAACGCCTGCAGGCCCTTGTTCACCGTGTCCTCGACGTCGATCGCCGGCTGCGTCTCCTTGGGCTCGCGTTCCTTGGGCTCTTTGGGCTCGCGCAGCTTGGGCTCGCGCACCTTGGGCTCCCGCGGCGGCTCCTTGACCTTCACCACCCTGACGTCCGGCTGCTTCGGCGCCTTCGCGCTGCCGACGTCGTCGATGACGATGTCCGGCTCCTCGCTGGAGCCCTCGCTGCTGCCGGCCGCGGTATTGCTGCCGGGCGTCTCGGGCGCGAGATCGCGCGGTGTGGCCTCTGCCTGCGAGCTGCCGGCGGCGACCTTCGCCGCGGCGGGCTTGTCACCACCGCGGCCGGCGACCGCGATGATCACGACGAGCACGAGCACGATACCGGCCGCGAGCGCGATGACCGTGCGCTGCCGCCGGTTCTCGAACAGCGCCTTCATTCGCGCCGCGAGCGGCATCCCCTGTGGCGTCGTCTCGACGTCCGGGGCCTCGCTGATCGGCATCAGATCCGCGTCGTCGAGCGCCTTCGTCTCGGGGCGCGTGTTGCCGTCGAACACCGGCGGCGCGCTGATCACCGTCGGCTTGCTCGAGTCGGCCCAGGCGTTCGTCGCGACCGGGATCGCGCTCTGCGGCGGGAAGTCGAGGACGCTCGCCTCCGCGGCTGCAGGCGTCATCGGCGAGCCCGACGCGGGCGCTGACTCGCTGAACGCGGCGTCGACGGTCGCCGCGCTCGCCGAGCCCTTGCTGACGACCTCCTGGACGAGCTTCTTGCGCGCCTCGATGTGCGTCTTGAACGTCTCCTGCATGTACTTCGCGACGCGATCGTTCTTCGCGCCGTAGCCACGCTTGCGCAGCATCTCCTCGAGGTCGACCGCGAGCTCCTTCGCCGTCGCCTGGCGCTTGCTCGGATCGCGGTCGAGGGCACGCATCACGATCGCGTCGTACTCGGGCGGCACCTCGCCGTTGACCTTCGACGGCGGCTGGATCGCGAGCTCGAGCACCTGCTTCATCGTCTCGGTGTCGTTGCCGCCGCGGAACAGGCGCTTCAGCGTCAGCGCCTCCCACATCACGCAGCCGAGCGAGAAGATGTCGCTGCGGCGATCGCCGGGCGCGCCGCGCAGCTTCTCCGGCGCCATGTAGCTGAACTTGCCCTGCACCTTCGCCTTGGTCTGCGCCGACTGCGTCGCCTTCGCGACGCCAAAATCGACGAGCTTCACCTGTCCGTTGTAGAGCACGACGATGTTGCCGAGCGAGATGTCGTGATGCACGAGCTCGAGGCGCTCGCCCGACATGCTGCGCAGCTCGTGCGCCGCGTCGAGGCCCTCGGCGGTATCGGCGATCAACCGTCCCGTCGACAGCGGGTCGAGGCGCTTGCCCTCGCGGCCGGCGCGCAGCACGGCGAGGAGCGGCTCGCCCTCGAGGTACTCCATCGCGATGAAGAACCGCCCGTCCGCCTGACCGAGATCGTAGATGTCGACGACGTTTGGATGCTTCACGAGGGCGGCGACGCGCGCCTCGTCGAGCAACATGTCGACGAATGCCTTCTGCGTCGCGAGCGCGTCGTGTACGAGCTTGACGACGACGAGCTTCTCGAAGCCCGCGGGTCCGCGCTGTAGCGCGAGCTGCACCTCCGCCATACCACCTTGACCGATGCGAGTGATGAGCTCGTATCGGCCGAGTCTGGTCGGGCGCGCGACGGCAGCCTCCCCCACGGCGGACACGAAAACATTCTATCGCAGCCGGGGTTTGCGTGTGGCGCACGATCGCTAATGTGTAGGTATGGGCCGCACCCTTTCGGTCGCACCGCACCCGCTCCTGGACCCCGGTGTCTTCATCACGAGGTTTAGCTCTCCACTGTCCGAACTTGTGACATCCGACGCCGTGCAGGCGTTGATCGAATCACGCGCACAGCCCCCGCTGATTTCCTCTGACAACGTCCGGGCGGAGGTCCGCCGGCTCTTGCGTCACGGCGGATTCAAGCCTTCGGGGCGGAGCAAGCCGGCGTCGGAGTACCTGGTCACTGCCCACGGCGAGTTGCACTTCCCACGCATCAACGCGGCGGTCGACGCGTGCAACGTCGCCTCGCTGTTCTCCGGGCTCCCGATCTCGCTCGTCGACCTCGACCGGACGCACGGGGACCTGACGATCCGGATCTGCCCGCCGAGCACGAGCTACGTGTTCAACCCGTCGGGCCAGCTGATCGATGCGAGCGGCCTCCTCGCGGTGTACGACGACGACGGGCCGACGGGCACCCCGGTGAAGGACGCGCAGCGGACGAAGACGCACGACGGCACGCGCACGACGCTGTCGGTCGTGTGGGGCACGAGCGCGCTGGCCGGCCGCACGCGCGAGGCGACCGCTTGGTACCGCGAGCTGATGGCGCTGATTCCCGGCGCGACGAACGAGGACGTCGACGTCGCTTACGGCGCGCCGTAGCGCTGCAGCGGCCGGACGCGCATGTCGTTGCGCTTCTCGACGGCGATCGCCTCGAGCGAGGCCGTCGCTGCACGCAGCGTCGTGTAGTACGCGATGCCGTTCATCAGGCACGCGCGCCGCAGCGACTGCGAGTCCTGGATCGCCTGCGCGCCCTCCGTCGTGTTGATGACGAAGTCGATCTCGTGGTTGTCCATCGCGTCGACGCAATGCGGGCGGCCCTCGAGCACCTTGTTGATGCCGCGGACGTCGAGGCCCGCGTTCGAGAGGAACGCCGCCGTGCCGTGCGTTGCCGTCAGCGTGAAGCCGAGGTTGACGAGGCGGCGCGCGATCTGGACGGCAGCCGGCTTGTCGAGCTCGCGCACCGACAGGAACGCGACGCCCTTCGTCGGCAGCTTCATGCCGGCGGCGAGCTGGCTCTTCGCGAACGCGCGCGGGAAGTCCGAGTCGATGCCCATGACCTCGCCGGTCGAGCGCATCTCGGGACCGAGGATCGTGTCGACGCCCTCGAACTTCACGAACGGGAACACGACCTCCTTCACCGAGACGTGGCGCGGCTCGATCTCGACGAGCCCGAGCTCGGCGAGCGTCTTGCCTGCCATGATCTTCGCGGCGAGCTTCGCGAGCGGCTTGCCGATCGCCTTGCTGACGAACGGGATCGTCCGCGATGCGCGCGGGTTCACCTCGAGCACGTAGACCTCACCGCTGTGGACGGCGAACTGCACGTTCATGAGGCCGACGACGCCGAGCTCGATCGCGAGCTTGCGCGCCTGGCGCTTCACCTCGTCGATGATGTCGGCGGGGAGCGAGTAGGGCGGCAGGGCGCACGCCGAGTCCCCGGAGTGGATGCCGGCCTCCTCGATGTGCTCCATCACGCCGCCGACGACGACCGCGCCGGTCTTGTCGGCGACGACATCGACGTCGAGCTCGACCGCCTCGTCGAGGAACTGATCGACGAGCAGCGGGAAGCCCACCGATGCGCTCTCGCTGTTGCCGCTGCCCGACGCGAGGATGAACCGAGCGAAGTAGTCCTCCAGGTGGCGGGCGTCGTAGACGCGCTCCATCGCGCGCCCACCGAGCACGTAGCTCGGACGGACCATCACGGGGAACCCGATGTCGGCGGCGACGCGGCGCGCCTCGTCGAGGCTGCGTGCGATGCCCCACTTCGGCGCGTGCAGTCCGAGCTTGTTCATCACCTCGCCGAACCGCTCGCGATCCTCGGCGCGGTCGATCGCGTCGGCGCTCGTACCGATGATCGGGACACCGGCGGCCGCGAGCGGCACCGCGAGCTTGAGCGGCGTCTGACCGCCGAACTGGACGATCACGCCCCACGGCTTCTCGACGTGACAGATCTCGAGCACGTCCTCGAGCGTCAGCGGCTCGAAGTAGAGCCGGTCGCTCGTGTCGTAGTCGGTCGACACCGTCTCGGGGTTGCAGTTCACCATGATCGACTCGATGCCCTCCTCGCGGAGCGCCATCGCCGCGTGGACGCAGCAGTAGTCGAACTCGATGCCCTGGCCGATGCGATTGGGGCCACCGCCGAGGATGATCACCTTGCGCTTGTCGCTCGGCCGCGACTCGCACTCGTCCTCGTACGAGCTGTACATGTACGGCGTGTGCGATTCGAACTCGGCGCCGCACGTGTCGACGCGCTTGTAGACCGGCCGCACGCCGGCGGCGTGGCGCGCCTTGCGGACGTCGGCCTCCGACGATCCGGTCACCGCGGCGATCCGGCGATCCGACAGCCCGAGCCGCTTGTAGCGGCGAAGGTCCTCGCCGAGCTCGTTGACGTTCTTGCCGGCGAGGCTCATCTCGGCGACCGCGATCTCGCGGACGTGGTGGAGGAACCACGGATCGATCCGCGTCAGCTCGTGCGCGCGATCGATCGTCAGGCCGAGCTGGAACGCGCGGCCGACCTGGAACAGCCGGTCGGGCGACGCGATCGAGATCGCGCGCTCGATGCTCTGGAGATCGTCGCCGAGCGAGGTCATCGGCATGTCGAAGCCGGCGCGGCCGGTCTCGAGCGAGCGGATTGCCTTGCCGAGCGCCTCGCGGAACGTGCGGCCGATCGACATCGCCTCGCCGACCGACTTCATCTGCGGGCCGAGCACCGGCGTCGCGGACGGGAACTTCTCGAACGCGAAGCGCGGCCACTTCACGACGACGTAGTCGATCGTCGGCTCGAACGACGCAGGCGTGACGCGCGTGATGTCGTTCTTGAGCTCGTCGAGCGTGTAGCCGATCGCGAGCTTCGCGACGACCTTCGCGATCGGAAAGCCCGTCGCCTTCGACGCGAGTGCCGAGCTGCGCGACACGCGCGGGTTCATCTCGATGACGAGCATGCGCCCCGTCTTCGGATCGACCGCCCACTGGACGTTGGAGCCGCCGGTCGTCACCCCGATCTCGCGCAGGATCGCGATCGAGGCGTCGCGCATGCGCTGGTACTCCTTGTCCGTCAGCGTCATCGCCGGCGCGACCGTGATCGAGTCGCCGGTGTGCACGCCCATCGGATCGAGGTTCTCGATCGAGCACACGATCACCGCGTTGTCCTTGCTATCGCGGACGACCTCGAGCTCGAACTCCTTCCAGCCGAGCACGCTCTCCTCGACGAGCACCGAGTGCACCGGCGACTGGTCGAGCGCGAACTGGACCATGCGATCGAAGTCGGGCCGGTTGTAGGCGATGCCGCCGCCCGAGCCGCCCATCGTGAACGACGGCCGCAGGATCGCGGGGAAGCCGATGTCGTCGATGCACGCGCGCGCTTGCTCGACCGACGTCACCATCACCGACTTCGGGCACTGGAGACCGATCCGATCCATCGCCTGCTTGAACAGCTCGCGATCCTCGGCCATCTCGATCGTCTTCACGGTCGCACCGAGCAGCTCGACGCCGTGCTTCTCGAGCAGGCCCGCCTTGCTCGCGGCCATCGCGAGGTTGAGGCCGGTCTGGCCGCCGAGCGTCGGCAGGATCGCCGACGGCTTCTCCTGCGCGAGGATCTTGTCGAGCACCTCGACCGTCAGCGGCTCGACGTACGTCGCGTCCGCCAGCTCCGGATCCGTCATGATCGTCGCTGGATTGGAGTTGATGAGGATGACGCGGAGGCCCTCCTCGCGGAGCGCCTTGCAGGCCTGCGTGCCCGAATAATCGAACTCGCACGCCTGACCGATGACGATGGGCCCGGACCCGATGATCAGGATCGACTCGAGATCCTTCCGACGTGGCATCGGGACGTTCGTTTAGCACACAACCGGGATCGACAATCCAGCGATTGTCGACGAAACGGTCAGCGCTTCTTGATGAGATCGCCGTCGACCTTGAACTCGTCGGCGAGAGGCCCGGTCAGCATCGCTCCGACCTCCTTGCCGCGGCCGCCCAGCGGGGCCTTCGTCTTCTCGAGGACCTCGACGATCGTCCGGCGAATACGCCCTGACTCCTCCTCGGGGCGCACGAGCGCGTCGATCAGCGTGCCCGAAATCTTTGCGGGCTCGCGCGAGGCGAGCGCGTTGATCGCGACAAACCGCACGTTCTCGTCGAAGTCTGCGACGTAGGGGGCGACCCGCGAGATCAGCTCGTCATCGGTCGCGCCCTTCCACTCCGAGAACCACTTGATGAGGTCGATCCGCTTGTCGGGCATCCGGACGTAGCCGGGAGGCTCGGACGCGAACAGCTCGTCGATCGCCGTCAGGACGCGGTCGTGGTCGGCGACGCGCTCGAGCACGCGCAGCGGGAACGACAGCTGCTCGGCCGACTTCATGTAGCGCTGGAGCGGGACCAGGGCTGCGCCGCCCTTCTCGACCAGGACGTCGACGACCCAGCTCTTCTCCTGCTCGTCCTCCACGCCCTTCATCGACGTGATCGAGAACCGCTTGCACAGGCCGAACAGGGCCTCGTCGGTGGATTCCTCGCGGAGCTTTTCTAGCGCGGCCCAGCGGTCCGCCTGCTGGGACAGCTTGTTGGTGGCCTTCTCGATCGTTCTCTGAAGTGAGCGCTCTTTGGAAAACAGCCCGAACACCATGCGTAGGCTCCGAAATTCGACGTGGAAGCTACCACCGAATCGGCGGAGTGCCGATCTGGTCGGGCCAGACTCCCGTACAATATGCGCGATGCGTTTCTGTCTCGTGCTTGCTGTTGCCGTAATGGCTTGCGGCGGCAAAAGCAAGCCTCGTCCATCCACGGCGACCAGCGATGAGTGCTTCTACGACTGCAAGCCGGGCCAACCGGCGGCGAGTGCGCCCGCGGCCGGCTCGACGACAACGGCAGCCGCGCCGGCGAAGCCAGCCGGCAAGCTGACCCCCGCCGGGGAAAAAGCCGTGACACTGCGTCAGGCTGCCGATCTCCTGGACAAGGCGAGCAACGCGCTCGCGAGCGGCAACAAGATCCTCGCCGAGCAGCTGTTCTCGACCGCCGAGCTCCTGACGAGCGTCGAGGCGCTCGCCTCGGTGGCGCCGCTGTTCCGCGAGGGCGCACCGCCGCGCGTGATGACACCGACGATCAAGGTCGAGAACACCGGCCCGCAGCCGAAGGTCTCGGGCAGCTCGGAGGCCGAGGACGAGGCCGACAAGATCCCGGTGCCGAAGGTCGACACCGGCAGCCTCACCGGCACCGTGCAGATCGACGGCAAGCCGGTCACCGGCGCGTACAGCCTCGTCACGCTCGAGCCGGCGAGCGGCAAGTGGAAGCCACGCACGCCGAAGCGTCACGTCGTCGAGCAGCGCATGCGCGAGTTCCTCCCGCACGTGATGGCGCTGTCGGTCGGCTCGACCGTCGCATTCCCGAACTTCGACACCGTGTTCCACAACGTGTTCTCGACGTCGCCGAGCGGCGCGTTCGACCTCGGCATCTACAAGGCCGGCGAGGCGCGCGAGTTCACGTTCACGAAGGAGGGCATCATCCGCATCGGCTGCAACCTCCACGCGAACATGTCGGCGTATCTCGTCGTCGTCGCCGCGCCGTCGTACGTCGTCACCGACGACAAGGGCAACTTCAAGTTCAACCGCCTCGCGCCCGGCAAGTACAAGCTGAAGGCGTGGAGCGAGCGCAGCAAGGCGCCGATCACGCAGGACATCACGATCAAGGCCGGCAAGAACGAGGTGCAGGTCGGCGTCGCCGGGGACGCGCCGGCCGGTCCGCAGGCAGACAAGTTCGGAGGCAAGCGTGGCTAAGCCCGCGCTCGTCGCGCTCGGCGCGATCGTGCTCGTTGCCGGCGGTGCAGCGCTCGGCTACGGCGTGACGCGCAAGCCGGCGGGCGGCATGACACGCGAGCAGAGCGACGCGATGGGCGCGGCGCTGAGCGGCCTCGACGGCGACGTCAAGGCGGCGCGCGCGAGCGTGAAGGAGCGCGCGGCGACACTCGCGACGCTCCAGCAGGTGCAGGCCGCGGTCGCGACCGATGCGGCGACGGCAAAGGACATGCTCGAGAAGGGCGAGCTCCAGTTCACGCCGCAGCCCGGCGAGGTCGTCGAGCTCGGCCAGATCCCGAAGGGCCTGCCCGCGGTGACGCTGCTGATCCAGCCGGCCGGCGCGATGCACAGCTCGCATGCCGGCACGACCGGCAGCTTCGCCGACATGATGGGCGACAAGGTCGTCATCACCGAGGTCGCGGCGGTCACGCCGCGCGAGGGCGCCGGCACGCTGGCGGGCTACATCATGGTGTCGCGCCCGCTCGAGCTGAAGCCGTCGATCGATCGGCTCGCCGCTGCCGGAATCACCGGCTCGATCGAGCTCGGTACGGAGAAGCGCGCGATCGGCGCGCCACCGGCGAACGCGGAGCTGCAGACGGTGACGCTGCCGTCGCTGCCCGATGTGAAGCTCGTCGTCGCGGTGCCGCCGAAGACGGGAGGGATGCCGATGCCGCTCGTCGCCGGCGGAGGGATCGGGCTCGGCCTGGGCCTCGTCGTGCTGATTGCGGGGCTCGTCGCGCGCGGCGGTGGGGCGAGTACGAGTCAGACGGGCACGGGCACGGGCACGGGCACGGGCACGGGGATGGGCACGGGTACCACGGGATTTGGAACGGCACCGACGCAGGCCGGCGTGACGGCGGCAGGCACGCCGTATCCCTACGACCCCGCGCAATCGATGATCTCGCCCCACAATCTCGGGCCAGGCGCGATGGTCGGGCGCTGGGAGATCATCAAGCGACTCGGCTCGGGCGGCATGGCCGACGTCTACCTCGCGCGCGCGAAGGGCGACGCCGGGTTCGAGAAGACCGTCGCGGTCAAGGTCATGCACCCGCATCTCGCGCGCAACCAGCGCGCGGTCGAGCACTTCCTCGACGAGGCGCGCCTCGCAGCGCGCATCTCGCACCCGAACGTCGTCGCGATCCAGGACCTCGGCAAGATCGGCGAGGACTACGTCATCGTCATGGAGTACGTCGACGGCGTCGATCTCGATCGGCTGCTCCAGAGCGCGCGCGCCGCGCAGCGCCTCGTTCCCGTCGAGGTCGCGCTCGGAATCCTGTGCCGCATCTGCGACGGTCTCAACGCCGCGCACAGGGCACTCGCCCCCGACGGTACGGCGCTCAACATCGTCCACCGTGACGTCAAGGCGGCCAACGTCCTCGTGTCGCGCCAGGGCGGCGTCA
This sequence comes from Pseudomonadota bacterium, assembly GCA_023386455.1. Classification (GTDB taxonomy): domain Bacteria; phylum Myxococcota_A; class Polyangia; order Haliangiales; family Haliangiaceae; genus JABFXX01. The sequence goes on from JAEWJO010000375.1 coordinate 13,631, forward strand.
AGGTCGTCGACTTCGGCATCGCGAAGGCCGCGCAGCAGTCGCACAACACGGTCGCCGGCGAGACGAAGGGAACGCCCTCGATGATGGCGCCCGAGCAGCGCGTCGGCGAGCAGGTCGACGTCCGCGCCGATGTCTACTCGACCGGCGCGGTCGGCTACGAGCTCCTGACCGGTCATGGCGTCAACCTCGACCTCGCCGCGCTCGCACACCTCGGCGTCGAGAACTGGCCGCACCTGCCGCTGCCCTCGTCGCTGCGCCCGCAGCTACCGGCGGAGCTCGACGGGATCCTGCTGAACGCGATGGCGTTCGAGCGCGAGCGCCGGCCGGCCGACTGCGCGGTGTTCGAGGCGGCGGTCGAGCGTGTGATGAAGCAGTACGGGTTGACCGCGAGTGACAAGGACATCGCGCGCTGGGTCGCGTCCGAGCTCGCGCTCTTCCCGAAGCACTCGAGCGAAGCGGTCGGCGCCGAGGCGTAAAAGAAACGTCGACGTTCAGAACCGGAACGATGCCGCGACGCCGGTTTCTTTCGGCGTCGCGATCGGCGCGACCGTCACGGGCGCGTCCGTCTTCAGGAACAGCACGGTCGCGGCGATCGCGCAGCCACCGGCGAGACCGAACGAGATCCACGACAGGTGCTCGAACCGCTCGCCCTCGTCCACCAGGTCGTCGTAGCGCTTCTGCGTGTTCTGATCGAACCGCGGCGGCATGCCATTGTTCGACACGTAGAGGTCGCGCAGATCCTGCTCCGACGAGCTCGCGGAGTACGCGAGCACGGCACCGGCCGTCACGAACGTCAGCGCACCGCCGACGAACAGCCACGCGGCATCCTTCTTCTTCGACGTGACGATCGGCGGGGACGCCGGCGCGGGCGTCTCGGTCGCGGTCTCGGCG
>JAEWJO010000395.1 GCA_023386455.1 Pseudomonadota bacterium
CACCGCGGCCCTCCCCACCGCCACCGACTACGAGCGGCGCTATCGCATCGTCGACGGCATCGCCGCGATCGGCGACACCGCCGCGCTCGCCTCGCTCACCTCCCTCTTTGCATCGCTGCCCGACTCCGCCGAGCTCGCCGCCTACAAGCAGGTCGCCGCGAGCGCGATCGCCGTCAACCCGCGCCCCGAGGCCACCGACCTCGTCATCAAGCTCACGACCGACACCGATCCGGGCGTTCGCCTCGCCGCGCTCTCCGCGATCGCAGGCGCCTCGACTCCATCGGCCGGCCCCTGGCACGGTCCCTCGGGCGAGGCCGGCATCGATCGAGTGATCATGACCTCGCTCTTCACCGACACGTGGCCCGAGGTCCGCCGCTTCGCCGCGCAGACCCTCGCCACGCGCTGCACGCGCCCCGGTCCCGCGCGCGCCCTCGCCGACTCGCTCAAGCGCGACAAGGACCTCGGCGTCCGCGGCGATGCGCTCGCCTCCCTCGTCGAGTGCAAGGCCGAAGGCACCGCCGACATCCTCGCGAAGCTCTGGGACGACGGCTCCGCGCCCCTGTCCCTCCGCCAGCGCGCCGTCGATCTCACCGTCACGCTCGGCGATCGCACGCTCGCCACCCAGCTCGTCGGCAAGCTCGCGCGCTGGCGCGCCGCCGCCATCGAGAGCTAGCAAGCACTCGCGCTCGCGCAGAACGCCGCCTACGCAATCGGCCGCCTGAACCCACCCGGTGCCGCCGAGGGCCTGACCGCCGCGCTCGGCGACAACTCGTTCCCCGAGATCGTCGCCGCCGCCGCCACCGGGCTTGGCCTCCTCGGCCCCGCCTGCCCTGCCTCGGTCAAACCGAAGCTCGAGTTCCTCGCGAACACCGACGAAGAACAGGTTTCGACCGCCGCCCGCCGCGCCGCCGCTCAGTGCGGCAAGTAGCGCCGTCGCGCGCACGGCCGATCGAGATGGCGCGCTCGTGCGCCCGTCACAGCTGCTGCACGAGATCATCGCGCGTACGCCATGCAGATCGGGGCTGGCCGAAGCGACGAGTACCTCGACTCGGTGAAGATGAACGATCGAGGGCAACGATCCGCGACAGCCGCGAGGCGCGGAGTGAGCCTGTCAGGCGTTTAGGACAGCGACGACAGCGCTTCGCGCAGCTTCTGATTCCCCGGCTCGATCTCGAGACCGCGCTGGAACATGCTCTTCGCCTTCGGCCCCTGCCCGAGCTCGATGTGGATCCGGCCGAGCGCCCAGTACACCTCGCCCTTGGTCACGCCGAGATCCGAATCGATGTTCTGCAGCACCAGCGACTGATAGATCTTCCGCGCCTTCTCCCAGTCACCGGCCGCGAAGTACATCCGGCCGAGGCCCGTCATCGTCACGACGTCGGTCGGGTTCACGCGCAGCGCTTCCTCGTACGCCGCGAGCGCGCCCATCGCGTCCCCGCGCGCCTCGAGGATCCCGCCCTGGCGCTGGCGGAACTTCGCGACGTCCTTCATCCGGCGCTGCGCCTTGGCGTCCTGCGCGAGGCGGTCGTAGATCGGTGCAGCCTCGTCGAGGCGGCCGGCCGCGAAGTAGAGGTCGGCGAGCGGACCGAGGACACGGACGTCCTCGGGCGCTTCCTTGGCGGCGCGCGCGAGGGCCTCGAGCGCGGCCTCGTTGCGGCCGGCCTTGCGCTCGAGCTCGGCGATCTCGACGAGCAGCGAGAGGCGATCGGTGCCGTTGGTGAGCGCGGCAACGCGGCGCTGGAGCATGTCGGCGAGTAGCGCATTGTCGCGGCGATCGCGCGCGAGCTTCTCGAGGGCCGCGATCGCATCGGCATGGGCCGTGTCGTAGCGGAGCGTCTGCTGGAAGTGCTGGATCGCGGTCTCGTCGTCGCTGTCACCGACGCGCGCGACCTCGCCGAGGCGGAAGAAGAGATCCGCGGCGTCGCGGCCCTGCGGGTTCAGGCGGAGGGCCTGCTCGAGCGTCGCCTTGCACTTCTCCCAGTCGCCGGAGCGCTCGTAGATCTTGGACAGGCGCGTGAGCGCGGCGACCGAGCCGGGCTCGCGTGCGAGGATCTTCTCGAGGATCTCGCCTGCAGCGTCGGGGTTGTCGAGCTTGCCTTCCCAGACATCGGCGGCGCGTGCGAGCGCCTGGATCTCGGCGGCGCTCTGGTTGAGCGTCGCGTGGAGCTCGGCGCGCTTCTCGAGCAGCTCGACGAGGTCGTGGTAGCGAGCGCCGGCGCCGAGGAGGCGCTCGAGCTCGTCGTAGCCGCGGACGTACGAGCTGTCGATGTCGAGCGCCGCGTACCAGGCGGCGATCGCGTCGTCGACGGAGCTCCGGCGCGTCTCGGCGAGGCGCGCCATCTCGGCGTGGATGAGGACCTTCTCCTGGCTCGATCTGGCGAGGTCGAGGCGGCGCATCTGGATGTCGCTGACCGCGATCCAGTCGCTCGAGCGCGCGTGCGCGGCCTCGAGGGCCGAGAGCGCGTTGGCGTCGTCCGGATCGAGGTCGACGACGGCCTGCCACGCGGCGACACCGCGCGGGCCTTCGGACTCGAGCTGCGCGATCTCGAGGCGCAGCGTCTTCTCGTCGTCGGGGCTGGCGGCGACACGCGCGGCGCGGCCGAGGACCTCGATCAGGGCGACCGGATCGTTGCCCGCGGCGCGGTAGATCCGCGCGAGGTTGTCGAGCGCGTCGCGATCGGTCTGGTCGGCGTCGGCGATCTCGCGCCACGCCTCGATCGATCCCGTGCGATCGCCGGCACGCTCGCTGATCTGGGCGACCTCGGCGAATGCGGCGCGCTTCTCGGTCAGGTCCTGGACGATGCGTCCGCGCGCGCGGAGCACATCGGCGAGCGGCGCCCACTCGCCGCGGTGACGCAGGATCTCGATCAGCGGATCGAGGGCGTCGAGCGAGTCGGGCTCGAGCTGGAGCGCGGCGCGATAGATGGTGATCGCGTCCTCGTTCTGACCGAGGCGATCGCGGAGGATCTTGCCGAGGAACACGAGCAGGCCGACCTGGACGTCGGCCGCGCGCGAGGCGGCGTCGGCCGCGTGCACGATCGCGTCGACGCGCGACGCGGTCTCGCGCCACTGGCCGAGCCGATCGGAGAGGCGCTCGGTCTCGGCG
>JAEWJO010000034.1 GCA_023386455.1 Pseudomonadota bacterium
GCACTATAGCAGCCCGGCCTTGCCTCGCGCGGCGGCCGCATGGTTTCCTCCTGGCGCTTCATGCGTGGATTTCGTGATCTCGTTCGCGCGTCGCCGGCGATGCGCCTGGCGCGATCGCTGTCACAGACGCAGGCCCGCCTCCAGAAGCTGCAGGTCGCCGTCGGCCGGCTCGAGAGCCTCATTCGTGCGCGCGACGGAGGCTCGTTCAACTCGCACGAGCTGAGCGTGTTCTCGCAGTGGGGCGAGGACGGCCTGATCGCGCACCTCGTGTCGCGCGTGCCGATCGAGCGGCCGTGGTTCGTCGAGTTCGGCGTCGAGGACTACTCCGAGGCGAACACGCGCTTTCTGCTGATGACGCAGAACTGGCGCGGCCTCGTGATGGACGGCTCGGAGTCCAACATCCGCGCGATCCGCGAGGACGACATCTCGTGGCGGCACGAGCTCGAGGCGCGCTGCGCGTTCATCACGCGCGACAACATCAACGGCTTGCTCCAGGATGCTGGGTTCACCGGTGACATCGGACTTCTGTCGGTGGACATCGACGGCAACGACTACTGGGTCTGGGAGGCGATCGACGCGGTGTCGCCGCGCATCGTCGTCGCCGAGTACAACAGCTCGTTCGGGCCGAGTGCCGCGGTGACGGTGCCGTACGACCCGACGTTCGTGCGCGGCAAGAAGCACCACTCGAACATCTACTACGGCGCGTCGATCGCGGCGCTCGCGCGGCTTGCCGCCCGAAAGGGCTACGCGCTCGTCGGCGGCAACACGGCCGGCAACAACGCGTTCTTCGTGCGCCGCGACGTGCTCGTGACGCTGCCGGAGGTGACGCCGGAGCAGGCGTACCGGCGCGCCGCGTTCCGCGAGGGTCGCGACGAGAGCGGCGCGCTGACGTTCGCGGACTTTGCCACGCGCGTGCGGACGATCGGGCACCTGCCGGTCCTCGATCTCGACCGCGGCATCGAGGTGGCGATCGCCGACCTGGGCATCCGATGACGATCGCGGTCGTCACCGGCGGTGCGGGCTTTCTCGGCGCAGCGACGGTCCGCGCGCTCGAGCGCGCCGGGCATGACGTGCACGTCGCGGGAGCGAGCGCGACGACCGACCCGCTGACGCCTGCGCGCATCGCGGCGCTCGGTCGGTTCGATCTGCTCGTCCATTGCGCCGGCGGCAGCTCCGTCGGTGCATCGGTGCAGGATCCGGACGGCGAGCTCGCGAAGACCGTGCCGCCGTTTCGTGTGCTGCTCGAGCACGTCCGCGATCGTTCGCCAGGTGCGCGTGTCGTGCTGCTGTCGAGCGCGGCCGTCTACGGCAATGCCGCAGAGGTCCCGATTCCGGAGACCGCGCGCATCGCGCCGATCTCGCCGTACGGCGAGCACAAGCGGCTGTGCGAGGAGCTGTGCATCGAGCACGGCCGCGCGCATGGGACCGCGTCGACGGTGCTGCGCCTGTTCTCGGTCTACGGGCCGGGTCTGCGCAAGCAGCTGCTGTGGGACGCGTGTCGCAAGGCGCGCGCGGGTGATCTCGCGTTCGGCGGCTCCGGGCTCGAGGAACGCGACTGGCTCCACGTCGATGACGCCGCGGCACTGGTCGTCGCGGCGGCGGCGCATGCATCCGCCGATGCGCCGGTCGTCAACGGAGGTAGCGGGCACGGCGCTCGCGTGTGCGACGTCGTCGTCCAGATCTGCCGCGAGCTCGGCGCGGGCGACCCGCGATTCACCGGCGAGGGGCGTGCCGGCGATCCCTCGCGCTACATCGCCGACATCACGCGGGCCCGCGCGCTCGGCTGGACACCGACGATCGCTCTCGCGGACGGCATCTCGCAGTACGTCGCGTGGTTCCGGGAGCACGCGTGATCCGCGTCGGCTTCCGTCTGATCGGCGGCGCCGCGTGGCAGGGCGGTCGGAACTACCTGTGGAACCTGCTCCACGCGATCACCGCCCACGAGTCGCAGACGATCCAGCCCGTGCTCCTCGTCGCGCCCGGCGAGGACCCCGGCGATCTCGTGATGCCCGGCGTCGAGCGGTTCGACACGTCCGGCGCGCTCGAGTCGAAGTACGTTCGCATGGCAGGGCGCGTGCTGAAGCTCGCGCGGGGGCCGAACGTCGTCGAGCAGCACTGGCTGAAGCGGGCGCGCATCGACGTCGTCTCGCATGGCCCACCGGTCGGCCGCGCGCTGCCGGCGATCTCGTGGGTACCCGACGTCCAGCATCGCAGGCTCCCCGAGCTCGCCTCGCGGTTCGAGCACCTCGCGCGCGATCTGCTGTACCGCGAGATGATGCGCGACGCCTCGATCGTCGTGACCTCCAGCGAGGCCGCGCGCGACGACATGCGCAGGTTCTACGCCGGCGACGAGCGAAAGCTCCGCGTGCTGCGCTTCGTCAGCCAGCCGCGGCTCGCGCTCGACACGATCGTCCCGCTCGCCGATCTGCGCGCCCGGCACGGGATCCCGGCGCGCTTCGTCCACCTGCCGAACCAGCTGTGGAAGCACAAGAACCACGCGCTCGTCGTCGAGGCGCTGCGCCTCGCGCCCGACGTGGTCGTCGTCGTGACCGGACCGCGCGACAACTTCCGCCACCCCGAGGTCTACGACGAGCTGATGGGGATGGTCGCGGCGTACGGGCTCGAGTCGCGCTTCCTCCACCTCGGCCTCGTCTCGTTTGCCGCCCTGATGTCGCTGATGCATCACGCGGTCGCGGTCGTCAACCCGTCTCGCTTCGAGGGCTGGAGCACGACGGTCGAGGAGGCGAAGTCGCTCGGCAAGCGCGTGCTCGTCTCCGACATCGACGTCCACCGCGAGCAGGCGCCCGCGCGCGGCAGCTACTTCCCGGTCGACGACGCGCGCGTGCTCGCCGAGCAGCTGGTCGAGGCGTGGACTCACCACGATCCCGCCGCGGACGCGCGAGCGGCGGCCGAGGCGGCGGCCGCGTTGCCGGCGCGGACGCGCGTGTTTGCCGAGACGTACGCGGCGCTCGTCCGCGAGGTCGCGCGGTGATGCGCCTCTCGTTCGTGATCCCGACGCGCAACCAGGCCAGGTTCATCGGCCAGTGCATCGACGGCTGCATCGCGCAGGGCATCGCCGATTCGGAGATCATCGTCGTCGACGGTGCGTCGACCGACACCACGCGCGACGTGCTCGCGAGCTACGGCACGCAGATCCGCTGGATCTCCGAGCCCGATCGCGGTCAGTCCGACGCGCTCAACAAGGGCGTGCGGATGGCGCAGGGCGAGCTGATCGCGTGGATCAACTCCGACGACTACTACGCGAGCCCGCACGCGATCGCGCGCCTGCTCGACGCGTTCGAGGCCGAGCGCGACGTCGACATCGTCTACGGCAACGGCGAGCGCGTCGACGCGGGCGGCCGTCCCGTCGGTCCGTATCGCGCGCGCGCGGTCAGCGGCGTCGCCGACATCCTCACGCACCCGGCGAGCTTCGTGCTCCAGCCCTCGCTCGTGTTCCGCCGCGCGCTGTTCCTCGAGGTCGGCGGTGTCGACGAGGCGCTCCAGTACACGATGGACTACGAGCTGTGGATCCGGATGTTCGCGGCCGCGCGCAAGGCGCGCTACGTGCCCGACGTGATCGCGTGCGCCCGCTACCACGACGACGCGAAGTCGATCGCCGCGATGGGCAAGCAGATCCGCGAGGCGCTCGCGGTGAAGCACCGCGCCGCGCGCGATGTCGACCTCGGCGTCGTCGACCGCGCGTGGATGTACGGCGGCGTCGCGACGATGGGCCTCTACTGGCTCGTCGTCCGGCTCGGGCTCATCCGCGCGGCGTGAGCGCCCGGCGATAGACGGCGAGCGTCTCGGCGGCACAGCGCGCCCACGTGAACTGGCTCGCGCGCTCGCGGCCGCGCGGGATCAGCGAGCGGCGCAGCGACTCGTCCTCGAACACGCGGCGGGTCGCGTCCGCGATCTGGGCCGGGTCGGCGGGGTCGAACATCACGGCGGCGTCACCGACGAGCTCCGGCAGCGACGCGGCGTTCGAGCTCGCGACCGGCACGCCGACCGACATCGCCTCGAGCACCGGGAACCCGAAGCCCTCGTACTTCGATGCGAACACGAACGCGCGCGCGCCGCGATACAGCGCGGCGAGGACGCCGGCATCGACCCAGCCGGTGACGACGATCCGGCCGCGGGGAGCACGCGTCGCGGCCTGCTCGATGCGAGCGTGATCGCGGCCGCGGATCCCGACGACGACGAGCGGTGGCGGAGCGTCCCAGTCGGCACACAGCCGCTCGTAGGCGGCGAGCAGACCGTCGAGGTTCTTGTGCGGATGCGTCGCGGTGACCGTCAGCACGTAGTCGCCGGGAAGCTCGAACATGCGACGGGCATCGGCGACCGCGGCGTCACTCGCGTCGGCGATGTTGTCGGCGGCGCCGTTGTAGACGACATCGATCCGATCGCCGGGGATCCCGAGCACGTCACGGATCGCGGTGCGCGAGCTCTCCGAGATCGTCAGCACGCGCGTCACGCGCCGCGCGACCTGCGGGATGAGCAGTCGGTTCGCCCACAGCGCCGCGGTGCTCCAGTCCTCGGGATGGAAGTGGTAGTTGAGGTCGTGCAGCGTGACGACGCTCGGCCGACCGGCGACGAGCGGCGCGGTATAGCCGAGCGAGTGCAGCACGTCGATGCCGTCGCGCTTCGCGCGCGCTGGCAGGCGCGCCTGCTCGTACGCGATGCGGACCTGGCGGCGCTCGGCGCGGAAGTCGCAGCGCACCTCGCGCACGTTCGGCGGCAGCGCGAAGGTCCCGGCCGCCTCGTCGGCGACGTAGAGCACGAGCTCGTCACCGCTCGCGGCCGCGGCGAGCGCGGGCAGCAGCTTGCGCACGTAGCTCTCGGTGCCGCCGACCTTCCCCGGAATGAGGAACAGCGCGTTCAGCCCGATCCGCATCAGGACTTCTTCTGTTCGACGTGACTGTTCAGCGCGATCAGCTCGGGCCGCGCGCGGACCTTGTCGATCAGCTCGTCGGTCGAGATGTCGCCGGCGCCGAGCTCGCTCCACATCCGGCGGATCAGCGCGAGGTCCTCGTCGGTGTCGACGGTCCAGCGCAGGTCCGACGCGTCGCTGTCGCGCGTGATCTGGCAGCTGACGAACAGCTCCGGGTGCTCGCGATGCAGGAAGTACGTGACGTGCTCGCGCGCCGGCGTCGACGTCGCCATGCGCGCGATCCGCTCGAGCACGTCGCGGTGTAGTGCCTCGGTGTCGAGGCCGCGCGGGTACGTGCGCGTGATCGTGTTCGACGCGTAGTCGCACGGGTTGTCGCGGTCGATCGCGCGTGCGACGACGCGGTCGACGACCGCCGGATCGATCAGCGGGCAGTCGCCGGTGACGCGCACGACGAGGTCGGCCTTGACCATGCGCGCCGCGCCGACGAACCGGTCGAGCACGTCGTGCTCGTCGCCGCGGAACACGCGAGCGCCCTCGGCCGCTGCGAGCGTCTCGACCGGATCGTCGGTCGCATTCGCGGTCGTCGCGACGACGATCTCGTCGATCAGCGTTGCCCGGCGCAGCCGGCGCAGCTCCTGGGCGAGCATCGGCGCGCCGTCGAGATCGACGAGCACCTTGCCCGGCAGGCGCGACGAGGTCATCCGCGCCTGGACGATCGCGACCTTCTTCATGCCGGCTTCTCGAGGCTCATCAGATCCACGGGACGCGTGCGACCGTCCTTGTCGCGGGGCTCGAGCGAGCGCGCGCGAACGAAGCCGAGTCCCTCGTAGAGCCGCCGTGCGGGCTCGTTGTCCGCGAACAGCGTCAGGTCGAGCCGGGTCATGCCGAGCGCGCGGAACGCGAAGTCGATGACGAGCTGCGACGCCGCCTTCGCGACGCCCTTGCCGCGCGCGCTGTCCTCACCGACGAGGATCCCGTACTCCGCACTGCGCTTCGCGAGGTCGATGTTCGAGAGGCCGATCGTGCCGACCGGCTGGTCGCCGTGCAGGATCACGAATTCGAGGCGATCCGTTCGGCGCTGGAGCTGCGCGAACCACGCGTCGTGCTCGGCGGCGGTCGGCGCCTTGCTGCTGAACAGCTCGCCCTGGACGTCGGGCCTGCCGCGCCAGCGCACGACGTGAGCGGTGTCGCCGGCGGCGAGTGGACGCAGCGTCACGTCACCGGAGCCGAGCCGCAGCTCGCCGAGATCCTCGGCGCGCACGGTCGTGCCGCTCGGGATCGCGGATTTCGCGACCCGGCCGAGCACGCGAACGAGCTCGCGCGGGTGCATGCCGTACGGCAGCTCGCCGCAGCGAAGCGCCGCGGTGTTGTCGATCGAGAGCGGCTCGCCGGCGGCGACGCCTTTGATCGTGAACAGCGAGCGTCGCGCGAACGCGCGCAGCTCCATCTCCTCGGGCGGCGGCGCCTTGATGCCGGTGCCGAGCGACTGCTCGACCTCGCGGACCTTCGCGATCAGCTGCGCGAGCTCGTCGGGCTCGAGCGCGTACGCGTGGTCGGGGCCGGGCAGGCGGTTCGACAGCGTGAAGTGCTTCTCGATCACGCACGCGCCGAGCGCGACGGCCGCCATCGGCCCGGGCAGCGGCTCGCGCGAGTGATCCGAGAGGCCGGTGACGACGCCGAGCTCGCGCGCCATCGTCGAGATCGTCCTCAGGTTCAGCGCCGACAGCGGTGCGGGATACTTCGCGGTGCACTGGAGCAGGACGAGATCCTTGCCACCGACCGCGCGCACCGCCTCGACGACCTCGCGGACCTCGTCGAGCGTCGCGGTGCCGGTCGACACGATCAACGGCTTGCCGGTGCGGGCGCAGTGCTGCACGAGCGTGTGGTGCGTCATCTCGTAGGACGCGATCTTGATGCACGACACGTACGGAAGGAGCGCGTCTGCCGAGGCCTCGTCGAACGGCGTCGACAGGAAGTCGACCCCCTTCACCTTGCAGTACTCGGCGAGCTCGGGGATCCACTCGAGCGGCATCTCGAGCTCTTTGATGATCTCGTGGATCGACTTCGCGACCTTCAGGTACTTCGTGACGCCGGCGTTCTTCGGATACAGCGCGTCGGCGCGGAACGTCTGGAACTTCACCGCGTCGGCGCCGGCCTCGACGGCGACGTCGATCAGCTTCAGTGCCTGCTGGAGGTCGCGGTTGTGGTTACTGCCGGCCTCGGCGATGAAGTAGACGGGATGGCCCGGGCCGACGGTGCGATTGCCGATCTGGATCGTCATGGAAACCACCTCGTCTCGAGCGCGGCCCACGCG
>JAEWJO010000528.1 GCA_023386455.1 Pseudomonadota bacterium
CCCTTGTACGGGCCGAGGCCGCCGCCGGCACCGGCGCGCACGGAGCCACGATCGCCGAGGTGGGCGATGAGGCCGATCGAGCCGTGGAGCGTCGCCTGGCCCGGCGCGACGCCGAGGCCGCCCTGCATGTAGCAACCCCCGAGCAGGACGGCGAGAGCGAGCGCACGACGCATGTCGCGCGACCGTAACACGCTCGCTCGCGCAGCCCGCGGCAGACGCCGGTAGCTACTGGAACTTGATCGTGCGGTACCCGAACAGGCGGACGCGCTTCGCGTAGAGATCGAGCACGAACAGGATCGCGACGGCGAGCAGCACGTACGGCCAGAGGTCCTGCGTGTAGCTGACCTTCTCGCCCGCGGCGTCCCAGATCTCGGCCGGCTTGGCCTGATCGTGGCCGCCGGAGACCTGGGCCGCGAGCTCGAGCGGCTCGGGGTCCGCGGATGACCGCAGGTACTCGAGCGGATAGGACAGCGAGACGGAGCCGAGCGACTCGGCGACGGTGTTGCCGCTGCGCTTGTGCACGGCCTTGAGCAGGTAGCTGCCGTACTTCTGGATCTTGAAGTCGGCGGTGTAACGGCCGGCGGCGGTCTGCGCCATCGGCACGGTCTCGGTGACCTTGCTGGTCGCAGGATCGATCACCTGGAGCTCGGTATCGAGCTCGTTGACGAACTTGTCGCCGGAGTCGATCGCGTCGACGGTGACAGAGGCCCGGCCATCGGCGACCTTCGCGTAGAGGTCGTAGCTGTCGTAGACCTTGCGGCGCATCGACGACCGGATGACCTGCGCCCAGTACTTCGGATAGCCGCCCCAGCGAATCCAGTCGACCGACCACCGGTTCTTGACGTCGGAGGTCCACGCGACCGAGGTGCCCGCGCCGTAGCGCCAGCGCGCGAGGATCGGCTCGCCGAGGTCGGAGATGAGGATCGTCTCGGAGGTCGGCTTGGGCTTGGTGGTGACGTAACCGTGGAGGGCAGGGGCGCTATCGACGTTCGTGCCCTCGATCGCCTCGACCTTCTTGGCGATGCGGACGTGGATCAGGTCCTCGACGAGCTGCGACTTCTGCGCCTCCTGCGTCTCCTTCATGAAGATCTTCGGCAGCGCGCCGATGTCCTCGACCATGTACAGGCGGCCGTCGCCGGCCTGCGCGATCTGGTCGAGCATCGTCCGGTCGGCACCCTGGACACCGACGGCGGAGACCGTGATGCGCGAGCTGCGCATGTCGCTCACGAGCTCGGCGAGGCCCTCGGTCGGCGCTTCACCGTCGGAGAGCAGGATGACGTGCTTCACCTTGGCGTTGACCCCCTGGAGGATCTCGAACGCTTCCTTGAGACCGGGATAGATGTTCGTGCCGCCGCCCGACTGCAGGCGCGCGATGTCGTTCGAGATGCGCATGCGGTTGGATGCGCGCGTCGGGCGGACGTAGACCGCAGCCTCGGAGTCGAACGCGACGACGGAGATGTAGTCGTTGGGCGACAGGACCTCGGCGGTGACGCGCGCGGACTCCTTCGCGGCCTCGAGCTTGGGACCCTGCATCGAGCCCGAGCGGTCGATGACGAGGACGAGCGCGATGTCCGGCTGCTCCTTGATCTTCTCGGAGTCGAACCGCACCGGCATCATGTTCTCGATCGTCGTGCGCTCGTAGCCGCCCGAGCCGAACGAGTCCTCGCCGCCGGCCATGATGAGGCCGCCGCCCATGCCCTTCACGTAGGTGTCGAGCGCGGCCATCTGGCCCGCGCCCATGAGGTGAGCGGGGACGTCGCTGACGAGCACGAGGTCGTACTTCTCGAGCTCCTTGGCGTTGGACGGAAGCCCGGACGGGCCGCGCACGGCGACGTCGATGTTCTCGTGCTCGAGCGCCTTCGCGAGGTAGTTCGCGGAGCCGGGCTCGCGAAGGATGCCGCCCTCGACGTAGAGGATCGACGGCCGGCCGCGCACGGGCGCGGTCATGACGGCGGCGTTGTTCTTGGTCTCGGTGTCGTGATCGATCTTCGCGATGCGGAGCTTGTAGGTCGTCGCACCGGCCTTCTTCGCGTCGCTCTTGAACTTGATGAGGTTCTTGCCCTCGCGCAGCTCGACGGTCTTGGTCGGCTCGAGCCCGTTGGGGAACTCGTCCTGATGGAGCACGAGCGTCGCGTTCTGCGCCTCGGTCGACCACACCTCGGCGGTGACCTCGAACGGCTGGCCGACCTTGATGTCGTCGGGCACGGTGATACCGGCGACGCGGACCTCGGCGGTCTTGTCGGCCTCGAACGTGCGCCACGAGACGCGCACGCCGAGCTCCTTGGCGCGATAGGCCTCGACCGCGAGGTCGCCCTGCGTCTGGTTGCCGTCGGAGACGATCACCATGCGCGGGACGTAGCCGTCGGGATAGAGGCCGTAGGCGAGCTGCATCGCCGACTGGGTGTCGGTGCCGGCGCCCACGCCCTTGTGGCGCTGGACGCCACTCGAGAGCTTGCTGCCGTCGGCGGGCTTGCCGACCTGCGGCTTCTCCGCGAACGTGACGAGCTGGAGGTTGCCGTCGCCGATCGCCTTCTGGATGTCGTCGACGTAGGCGCGCGCGGCATCGAGCTGCTTGTCGGAGATCGAGTCGCTGACGTCGACGAGGACGATCGTCGAGACCTTGCTGGTGTCGGTGATGCGCGACGGGCGAGCGGCCGCGATCGCGAGCGCGATCACGACGAGCGAGCGCAACGTCGCCTGCAGCGACTGCTGGAGCACCGAGAGGTCGGTGAGCGACAGCATCCGCAGGAGGTAGAAGAACGGCACGACCGCGATCAGGAGCAGCTTGTCCGGATCGAGCAGCGTGATCGGGCGATCGGTGACGTCGACGGGCACGGTCGGCCGGCCGGCGATCCACGACGCGACACCGAGATAGATTCCGACCGCCGCCGCGCACGTGAGGAGGATCCACACGAGGTTCCGCGGGCGCAGGAGGTCGCGCACGATCTTGCGAGCCGAGGTCGCCATCAGACGGTGATCCTCCGGTGATAGGTGACCCACTCCGTCACGATCAGGAGCATCGCGATCGCGACGAAGTACCACCACAGCTTCTGGCTGCGCGTGATCTCGAAGGCCTCGGGCGCCTGGAGCTTCTTGCCGCCGAGCGTGAGCTCGCTCGCCGGCGAGATATCCGACTCGGTGACCGAGGCGAGGTTCGCGGCGAGCGAGATCCGGGCCATCGCCTGACCGCCGGTGCCCTTGGCCTCGACGTCGTAGTAGCCGACCTGCGAGCCATAGAACGTCGCGAGGCCGTCGATGATCGGCGTGTGCGTGACGCTGCCGTCGGGTCCGGTGACCTCGGCGTCGTTCGCGCCGACGACACCGTCGAGCGGGATGCGCTCGCGCGATCCGGTCGGGTAGGTCGTCAGGAGGTCGGCCTGGTCGCCGGCGAACCAGTCGAGCGTGTTGACGAGCAGCATCGGGAACGCGACGCGCATCGGCAGGTCGCTGCCGTTCGTGCGATCCGCGGCGGGCAGCGAGAAGCCGATCGCGAGGATCTTGCGGCGACCCTCGCGCTTCGCGGCGATGATCGCGTCGCGCACCGAGTACGCGACCGCCGACTCGCCCTTCCTCGCATCGATCGTGAACACCGCGCTCTTGTCGGTGTTGACGTCGCTCATCGAGACCCAGCGCATCACCGGGTGATCCTCGTCGACCTCGGTCACCTTCGGGTTGCCGGCCAGCTCGCCCTTCACGGCGAACGGCGAGCTCGGACCCGACGGGTGGAAGTAGAGGAGGCTCGTCGGCGGCTGCGGTACGACCTCGGGCGTAAAGTCGTCGAACACGACGACATCCATGCCGTCGGCGATCGAGGGCTTCGCGTTGTACTCGGCCGGCGTCACCTTCATCGGATCGACGTTGTCGTAGACGAGCAGGGCGCCCTCGAGGAACAGGTTGTCCTGCGTGACCATCAGGACCTTCTGCTTCTTGCGCGCGGGCAGGAGGGCGTAGGCGATGTCGTCCAGCGGGAACGCATCGCTGCCGCCCGGACCCTCGACGTGCTTGAGCGCGGCGCGCAGCTTGTTGTCGTCGCTGGCCGGCAGCTTCGCGTAGATCCGGCGGATCCGCTGGCCGGGCGCGAGCTCGATCGTCTGCGTGTCGACCGGCGTCGTGCCGTTCTCGAGCGTCAGCGTGCGCTTGGCCGGCGTCGTGCCGAAGTTCTGGATCTCGATGAAGACCTCGTACGCCGCCTTGTTCGCGATGTAGCGGCGCACGTTGAACGCGACGATGCCGACGTTGTCGCTGCGCTTGCCGACGGGCATGAAGCGGACGTCGATCTTCGACAGGTCGACGGTCGCGAGGTTCTTCTGCGGTGGCGCCTTCGGATCGACCGGCGCAGACGCGGCGCTGCCGCCCCACTCGACGAGGCCGAGCTGCTGCTCCGGGAAGGCACCGTCGCTGATGAGGACGATCAGCGGGTTCTTGCGATCGCGGAGCGCGTCGGCGGCGGCCCCGAGCGCGCGCGGCAGATCCGCCGGCGTGTCGCTCGCGTGGATGCCATCGAGGAGCAGCGACTGATCCTTGGGCGCCGCGGCGCGGCCGACGCCGTGCAGCAGCTTGTGGAGCATCGCCTTGTCGTTCGTGAACCGGCTCATCGGCGTCGCCTGGCCGTCGACCTTGACGATCATCGCGACGTCTCCGCCGCCCATCGAGTCGATCAGCGTGTCCGCCTTGGCGCGCGCGATCTCCATGCGGCTCTTCGTGCCCTCGTCGTTGCCGTCCATCGTCTTCATCGATGCGGACGCGTCGATCAGAATCACGACGCTGCGCGCCTTGCGATCGCTCGTGCCGAGCGTCGGATCGAGCGCCGCGAACAGGACGAGCGCGAGGATCAGCAGGATCAGCAGCAGCGAGACGAGGCGCTTCAGCTGCTTCCAGAGCGCATTGGCGTCCTTCTGCTCGAGGACGCGCTTCCACAGCTGGACCCAGGGCACCTCGAACCGGCGCCGCCGCATCTTGATGATGTAGGCGCCGACGGCGAGCAGCGCTCCGCCGATCGCGAAGTACGTCCACAACCCGAGCGAGATGGGCCCGAGGAAGCTCATCGCAAGAAGCCTCCCGACCGGAAGATCTTCAGCACGAGCTCGTCGAACGGGATCGCGGTGTGCGTGCGGAAGAACGGGATCGCGTACTTCGTGCAGTAGCCCGCGAGCTCCTGCTGGTACTTCTCGAACTCCTTCTCGTACGACTCGAGCAGCGCCTTCGTGACGGTCACCTCGCGCGTCTCGTCGGTCTCGCAATCGACGAGCGTCAGGTCGCCGTGCAGCGCGGGCGACGCCTCCTTGAGGTCATAGACCTCCAGCACGAACGGCTCGAACTTGTGATAGCGCAGCGTGTTGATGCCCTGCTCGAAGCCCTTCGGATCGTAGAAGTCGCTGATCACGACGGCGAGGCCGCGCTTCTTGTTCTGCGCGACGAACTCCTTCATGCACTCGGCGAGCTGCGTCTGCCCGCCGATGTCGCACTTCCGCAGGAAGTCGAACACCCGGAAGATGCGGTTCTTGCCGCGCGACGGCGGCAGGCGATCGAGGATGCGATCGCCGAACGGGATGATCGAGACGCGATCGAGGTTCGCGAGGCCGACGTACGTCAGCGCGGCGCCGACCTGCATCGCGTAGTGGAGCTTCGGCAGCGGCGTGCCGATCGACATCGAGTCGGAGCAGTCGACGAGGATGTAGATCGAGAGGTCTTCCTCTTCCTCGAACAGCCGCAGCAGCAGCTTGTCGAGCCGACCGTAGAGGTTCCAGTCGATGTAGCGGAAGTCGTCGCCGCGCGCGTACGTCCGATGGTCGGCGAACTCGATGCCGGAGCCGACCTTGCGCGTGCGGCGCTCGGCGCGCAGGTTCCCGGAGAACACCTTGCGGGACACCATGTGGAGGTGCTCCAGCGTCTTCAGGAACCGCTCGTCGAACAGACCCGAGCGATCCGCCGCGGGGTTGGGACCACGCGGACGATCGGGAGCCGGCTGCCTGGCAGCGACCACTAGGCTTCCTTCGTCGCCTTGAGGATCTCGGCGATGATCGTGTCGGCCTTCACGCCTTCGGCCTCGCCCTCGAAGTTGAGGATGAGGCGGTGGCGGAGCGCCGGCGACGCGACGTGCCGGATGTCGTCGATCGCGACCGCGTAGCGGCCCTCGAGCAGCGCACGGATCTTCGCGGCGAGGATGATCGCCTGCAGGCCGCGAGGCGACGCGCCGTAGCGCATGAACTGCTTCGACAGCGGCGTTGCTTCCTGGTTCTCGGGGTGGGTCGCGAGGACGACGCGCACCGCGTAGTCCTGGACCTGGCGTGCGAGCGGGACCTTCCGGACGAGCTCGCGCATCTCCATGATGCGCGCCTTGTCGATCACGACCTGCGGCGCCGGCGTGTTGTCGGCGGTCGTGCGGTCGAGGATCGTGTGGAGGTCCTGCTTGTCCGGATACTCGACGATCAGCTTGAAGAAGAACCGATCGAGCTGCGCCTCGGGGAGAGGGTAAGTGCCTTCCATCTCGAGCGGGTTCTGGGTCGCGAGGACGAAGAACGGCTTCTCGAGCTTGTACGTCTGCTTCGCGACGGTGACCGAGCCCTCGCTCATCGCCTCGAGCAGCGCCGACTGCGTCTTCGGCGTCGCGCGGTTGATCTCGTCGGCGAGCACGATGTTCGCGAAGATCGGCCCCTTCGAGAACTCGAACTTCTTGACGCCCGACTCCTCGACGATCACGTTCGTGCCGACGATGTCGGCCGGCATGAGGTCGGGCGTGAACTGGATGCGCGAGAACGTCGCGTGAATCGTCTCGGCGAGCGTGCGCACGAGCATCGTCTTGCCGAGGCCCGGGACGCCTTCGAGCAGCGCGTGGCCACCGCCGAGGAGGCACATGAGAACGCCCTCGACGATCTCTTCCTGGCCGACGATCATGGTCCCGATCTCCTCGCGGAGTCGGCGGAGGTCGGTCGTGAACGTGGAGACGGTGGACTCGACGTCGCTGGCTGCGGCTTGGGTCATTGCTGATTTCCCTCGGTCGCTTCGCTCGTGCTCGGGTGAATCTTCGCGAAGTAACGTTTGACGTAGTACTTGTAGCTCGACGGAAGCTTCTCGGTACGCATCACCTCTTCGACGATGCGCTGGTAGTCCTGGTAAACCTTCTGATAGCGCTTCGAGGCGAAGCCCTTCTGCGCGGCCGCAAGGATCGTCTCGCGCGTCGAGCCGCCCTTGTCGCCCTGCTTGCCCTGTAGCTCGTCGTCCTTCGTGTTGCCGCTCTTGCCCGTCGGATCGCCCGCGAGGTTGTCGTCGTGGCCGGTGCCCCACGTGTCGCCGGATCCGGAGCCGCTGCCCTGGCCACCGTTTTGGCCCTGGCCCTTGCCCTGACCTTGTCCCTGTCCTTGTCCCTGGCCCTGGCCCTGGCCCTGGCCGGGCTTCCACGCCTGACCGGATCCCTTCTGGCCGCGCGCGCGAGAGATGAAGTCCTGGTTCTTGCCGTTCTTGTTGAACGGATCATTGGGGCCCTTGTTGCCCTTCTGCTTCGCGCGGCGCATCGCCTCGCGCAGGTCATCCATCTGCGACGACATCTTCTTCTGCGCCGCCTGCTTGCGCTGATCCTGATCGACGCGGCCGGTCTCGCGCGCGGCGTCCTTCAGGTTCCGTGACGCCTGCTGGTCCTTCTGCTCCTGGCTCTGCTGGTCCTGATCCTTCTGGTTCGGATCCTTCTGCTGCTTCTGCAGGTTCTCGGCCGCCTTCTCCATGTCCTTCTGCAGGCGCTTGAGCGCGCGCCGCTGCTCGGACTGCTCCTTCTCCTGCTGCTCCTTCTGGAGCTTCTGCAACTCGCGCTTCTTCTCGTCGAGGCGGCGCTCCATCTCCTGGCGCTGCTTGTCGTTCTTCGCCTGTTCCTTCTGCTTCTCGAGGCGACGGATCTCTTCCTGGACCTTCTGCTGCTGCTGGTCCTGCTTCTGCTGCTGATCCTTCTCCTGCTTCTCCATCTGCTTGGCGACCTTGTCGAGCTGCTTGCCAAGCTCTTCCTTCTGCTTCTCGGACAGCTCCTTCTTGTCGAGCTTGTCGGCGAGCTTCTCGAGCTCCTCTTGCACCTTCGGCAGGTCGTTCTTCTCGAGGGCCTCGCCGAGCTGCTTGGTCATCTCGCTCTTCTTCAGCTCCTTGCCGAGCTCGCCCATCTGCTTCTGGATCTCCTCGGGGTTCGGCTCGCGGCCGTCCTTGGAGAGCGCATCCTCGGCCTTCGCGAGCTCCTTCAGGAGCTCCTCCTTCGACAGCTCGCCGTTGTCGGCCTTGTCGAGGAGCTTCTCGATCTTCTTCGCGAACTCCTCGAGCTCGGGGACCTTGTCGCGCTGCGCGACGTTCTTCAGCTCGGCGAGGATCGCCTCGACGTACGCCTTCTCGTCGGGATCGAGCGCGACCGCCTCTTCCTTCCAGCCTTCGCGATCCTTCTTGCTGAGGATCGTGATGTCGACCTCGCCGATGCGCTTGCCACCGACGTAGACCATCAGCTTCTTGTCGCCCATGTCCGCGTCGCCGGGGATGCGGACGTCGATCTCGGTCGCGGTCCAGCTCAGGATCTCGACCGGCTGTGCGGCACCGGCGGTACCGAGGAACACGCTCGCCTCGCTCGGGACGAAGCCGCGCTCGGTCCTCTTCGCGGTCGCCGCGGCCGGCGCGTTCGGTGCGCCGAGCACGTTCGAGACGGGCAGGCTCGCGAGCGGCGCGCGCAGGCCGGTCATCATGTGCTCGCCCTCGATCGTCGTCGTCTCGCCAGGGCGGACGCGATCGGGGACGGCGCGGAACAGGTGCGGCGTGCGATCGACGCTCGGGATCGCGAGGCCGGCCGCGAGCGCGGACACGGCCAGGAAGCCGAGCGCGGCGCGCGCGTCCTTCGGGACCGCGAACGGCGTCGCGGCGCGGATGTTCGCGCGCGGTGCGGCGCGCACGCCATCGCGGATCGCGGCGTGCATCAGGTCGTACGTCAGGTTCTCGTCGACGTCGCTCGGCTTCGAGCCGGCCGCGAGGGCCCGCTCGAACGCGATCGCGGTCGACAGACGATCGGAGAGGTTCGATGCGCGGTCGATGCGGCGGGCGACCGTCTCGTCGTCGAGCTTGCGCGTCGCCGCGACGATCGCGCCGATCGCGATCAGGAGGCCCGACGCGACCAGCAGACCGATGCCGGTCGCCGGCGCGATCGCCTCGGTGCGAACGGCGAAGATCGATGCGGCTGCCGCGACCGCCGCCAGGATCGTGGCGGTCGTCGCACCCTCGAGGGCCCACTGGCCCCGGATGCGGAAGCGGGCGCCGCGGATCAGCCGCTGGATCGCCGACGTATCAAGTGGTTGCGCCATGGCTCCTCGCGTGCCCGAGAGCTCCAACGGTTGAGGATAGCATCAACATTCCACGCGCCACCCGAGCAGGCGATCTAACCGTTCGACACCCAAGGCGTCGTTCGGTTGCCCACGTACGCACCTACATTGTCGCTACTCGTTCACGACGAGGATCCAGTCGAATCGCGCGGTGAGATTTTCCACGAAGACTCCCGTGAGCGACCCCGTCAGCACCGCTTCCGGAAGGGTCGCGGCCGCGATCCCGCTCACGGATTGCTCCCTGCAGTCGAACGCGTTGTCCTTGCGCGTGAGGGTGAATCGGTAGCTCTTCCCCGCTTCGATCACGGTGGTCGGCGCCGATGCGAATGGCATCTGTCCGCTCGGCGCGCGCAGCTCCAGCTGCGGCCCGAGAATCCAGCACACGGCTCCCAGATTGGTTGAAGGGTCGTACGGCATCACGACGCCGACACCGCGATTCGGCGTGTTTTCGACGGTCGTCACCGTGAGCTGGGCGCGGATCGTCTGGGACGGCGCTGCATTGTTCCACCCGAGGATCGACGCGACGTCCTGCGCGGATGCGCCGATCGCGCTGCCGTCGCCCGCGAACGTCCAGCCCGACGTGGGGACCGGCGACGCGCGCATCGGTATCGCCGCATCTGCGAAGCCCTCGAACAGCGCGATCGATGCGGACATCGTGTCGGGCCTCGGATCGCAGCCGTCGCCGACGCCGTCGCCATCGGTATCGGTATCGCCGGCTGGATCGCCGGTGATCGGACACGGGTCGCACACATCGCCGAGCGCGTCGCCGTCCTCGTTCGCCTGGTTCGCGTTCGCCGTGTCCTTGCAGTTGTCCCGGTCGTCCGTCACGCCGTCGCCATCCGTATCGTCGACGGAGCCGTCGCTGCCGACCGCGCCGCACGCGCCCGAGAATCCCTCGACGCGGCACATACCCTGATCGCAGACATACCCACCGGGACACGCGCCCGACGCGCACGTGATCTCGCAGTCGCGGTAGCTCGGTGAATAACAGGCAACGATCGCAGTGAGGATCGCGACGCCGAGGACTCGCACCTGACCGAGCTTAGCGCAGTGGGTCCGTCCTCGCGGCTCGTGGCGCGAGCTGACACCGCGACACGCGGCACGCTTGGCCCACATCAGCGCACGCGGTCGCCGAGTTCCCAACCTCCGGGACCGTGATCCGAAGAGCGGGCCACGCTACACTGCTTACAGATGCCGGGGTGTCCTCGCTGTGGCCGTCAGTGGCCGGACGGCTATCAACGGTGCCCGGACGACGGTTCGACGCTCGCGCCGATGATGATGACGAGCGCGACGAACAGCGGCGCACTCGCCGCGCTCGCTCCGCAGTCCGACGAGGATCTCCCGGCGGGCAGCCAGGCCGGCGAGTACCGGATCGAGAGGAAGATCGGCGAGGGCGGCATGGGCTCGGTCTACGGCGCGCGCCACCCGCTGATCGGCAAGCGCGCGGCGATCAAGGTCATCCGGCGCGAGCTATCGACGAGCCAGGAGGCGGTCGATCGCTTCGTGCTCGAGGCGCAGTCGGTCAACCAGATCGGCCACCCCAACATCGTCGACGTGTTCGGCTTCGGTCAGCTCGCGGATGGTCGCAGCTACTTCGTCATGGAGTGGCTCGAGGGCGAGAGCCTGCGCGACCGGATGCAGCGTCCGCTCGTGTTTCCCGAGGCGCTCGAGCATCTCGAGTCGATCGCGAAGGCGCTGCAGGCCGCGCACGAAGCGGGCGTCGTCCATCGCGACCTCAAGCCCGACAACGTGTACCTGACGAGCCGCAAGGGCGAGAAGCCGCAGGTGAAGCTGCTCGACTTCGGCCTCGCGAAGCTGACCGGCAAGGACAACCAGCAGACGTTCGAGCGCACGCGCACCGGCATGGTCATGGGCACGCCGCTCTACCTCTCGCCGGAGCAGGCGAAGGGCCAGAAGATCGATCCGGCGACCGACGTCTACTCGCTCGGCGCGATGGCGTACGAGATGCTCGCCGGCGTCGTGCCGTTCAAGGCCGACAGCGCGGTCGAGATCATGGCGATGCACATCTCGCGGCCGGCGACCCCGCTGATCCAGCTCGCGCCGTGGGTGCCGCTCGAGATCAACAACCTCGTCATGGCGATGCTCGAGAAGGACCCGCGCAGTCGGCCGACGACGCAGCAGGTGCGCGAGCAGCTCGCCGCGTGTCGCGTGACCGCGGGCGCGGTGACGATCGGGATGCAGCTGTCGCCGTCGTCGCAGCCGCCGTGGACGCCCGCGCCGCATCAGTTGACGCCGGGCTCTCGCCCGCACACGCCGATGCCGCACACGCCGGCGGGCGGCGTGCCGATGCGGCCATCGGGCGACATCCACTCGGGCCTGGTCGGCTCGATGACGCCGAATCCGTATGCACCCTCGTCGGCGATCGGGATGGCGACGCCGAGGAGCAAGCGCGGCCTGTTGATCGTGGTCGTCGCGCTCGCAGTCATCGGCGCCGGCGTCGGCGCGTTCCTCGCGATGTCGGGCGGAACGACGAAGACCGAGACCGTTGCACAGACCGAGCCGCCGACCGCGGATCCTCCGACCGCGGATCCTCCGGCCGCGGTGCCTGCGAAGGCGGATCCTCCGCAGGCGGATCCTCCGCAGGCGGATCCACCGCCGACGGATCCACCGCCGACGGATCCTCCCGCGAACGATCCGGCCCCACCGCAGGTCGATCCGCCGACGCAGACGCCAACGGACGTGACGACGAGCAAGGATCCGGTGACGGACCCCAATGCGACTCCGGCCACGAAGCCAAGGCTCGGCAAGGTCACGGTCCACTTCTCGGGCGCGCCGCGCGCCCAGATCCTCGTCGACGGCAAGCCGTACGGTCGCGAGACCTCGGGCCGCGTGTCGCTCGAGCTGTCGCCCGGCCAGCACACGATTCGCGTCCAGGCGAAGGGCTACAAGCCCGATGACACGAAGGTCCGCGTCGAGGCCGGCGGAAGCCGCGACGTGAGGCTCACGCTCGAGAAGAAGAAGACCAGCGTCAACGCGGTCGAAGATCCGTTTGCCGACTGAGGAGAACCGACCGATGCGCGCACCGCTCCTGTCCTCGATGCTCGTTGCTGCCGTCGCGATCGTCGCCCGTGCACCCGAGGCGCACGCCGACGACAAGGCGAAGGCGAAGGCGCTCTACGAGGAGGGCCTCAAGCACTACAACCTCGCGGAGTGGACCGACGCGATCAAGGCCTGGAAAGAGTCGTACCTGATCTCGAAGAAGCCGCTGCTGCTGTTCAACATCGGACAGGCGTATCGCCTGGCCGGTGACTGCAAGCAGGCGATGACGTTCTACGACAGCTACCAGCGCGAAGAGCCGAATCCGAGGAACCAGAACGAGCTCGATCAGGCGCTCGCGCTCTGCAAGGACAAGCCCGTCGACAAGCCGATCGTCAAGCCGATCGACAAGCCGATCGCCAAGCCCGTCGACAAGCCGGCCGACAAGCCGGCCGACCAGCCCGCTGCCGGCACCGTCACGGCGCAGCCGATCGATGGCGCATCTGGGCCGGTCGACGCGCCGTCATCCGGCGGTGGACTGCGCAAGATCGGCATCGGTGTCGGCGCCGCCGGCGTCGTGCTCGGCGGCCTGGGCGTGTACTTCGCGCTCGACGCCCGGAGCACGGCGAACGACCTCGACGGCTACACGGGCGAGTGGGGGCAGGAGCAGATCGATCTCGAGGCCAAGGGCGAGCGCTCCGAGAAGCTCGGCTTCGTCTTCGGCGGCATCGGCCTCGCGGCGATCGTCGCCGGCGGCGTGATGTTCGCGATCGGCGGCCCGAAGGCGACTGCCGAGACCAGCAGCGTCAGCATCACGCCGACGCGTGGCGGCGCTGCCGTCGGCTGGGCGTTCCAGTTCTGAGCTAGAGCTCGAAGCCGACGAGCGAGAACTTGTTCGAGGTCGTGTCGAGCACCTGGAACGTCTCCTTCGCGCGCGCCGTCGGCAGCAGCGAGCGCACGCTCGTCGCGCGGCCGGCCTCGGTCACGATGTAGTAGCGGCGGCCGAGCGGCGCCCGCGTGCGGTCGGCCATGTACTTGTTGAAGTCGACGTTGTCGACCTTGTTGAAGCCGGTCTTCATCTCCGGCAGCCAGCCGAAGATCTCGTCCGCGGACCAGAAGTTCTCGCCGCGCCAGTAGAGGTTCCACGCGATCAGGCGATCCGCGTCGACGGCGCGCACCGGCGGGCGCAGGCGCCGCTTCTTCTCCTTCTTGCCCTGCTCGACGAGCGCGTCGATCTTCGCGCGCTCCGCCGGCGGGATGTGCACCTCGACCTCGTGCCGGCCGATGCGCGTCACCGTGCCGACCATCCCCATCTCGGTGACCATCGTCTGCTCGCTCTCCGGCTTGTTGAGCTGGATGCGGATCGTCATCGGCTGACCGACGTGGAGCGTGTCGGGGATGAACGTCTGGAATGTCCAGCGGTCCTTCACGCTCGCCCAGTCGTCGGCGACCTGGCGTGCCGAGAAGTAGACGTTCTTCTGCCCGTAGATCGTGCGCTGCTCGTAGTACGTGCGCACCGCCTCGCGCATGCCCCAGTGCTTACCCGCGTCGGGCATGTACACCTGGAGCGACCAGATGCAGATCGCGAGGCCCGCCGCACCGAGGATCGCCACACCGATGCGGCGCCAGGGCAGGGCAGCCGCGAGGATCAACGCACCGCTCGCGATCGCGCCGAGGACGAGGAAGCCGTCGGATGGATCGATGCTCCACGGCTCCATCGTCGGCCACGGCCGGTCGTAGCGGAACACGAACATCTCGATCCAGCGCTCGGGCTCCCACGCGAGGTCGCGCGTGACGAGCAAGACGATGCCGACGCCGAGCGCGGCGTACAGCGGGTGCAAGCGCTCGCGCTTCGCGATCAGATCGTCGAGGAAGAACGCGACGAGGATGCCGAGCGGCGCGATCGCCGGGAGGATGTAGTGGTGGAACTTCGTCTGGATGATGAAGAAGAACGCGACGCTCGCGATCGCCCATAGCGCGATCATGAAGCGAACCCGACCCTCGCGCGTCTCGGTGCGCGCCTTCAGCAGTGACGTCGCGACCGACGCGGGCAGCAGCGACGCCCACAGCCACATGCCGCTGCCGATGACGGTCGTGTAGCCACCGCCGCCGGTCGCGAGCACGGCGAGCGTGCCCGGCGAGTTGTCGACGCCGACCGCGGCGCGGTTGAGGATGTGCGTCATCAGATACTCGTCGATGAAGCGGATCCCCTCCTTCAGATACATGCCGATGTGCCACGGCAGGAAGATGACGATCATCAGCAGCAGGCCGCGCTTGATCTCGAACCCACCCTCGTAGAGGTCGCGCCACTTGCCGAGCAGGATCACGTGGAACGCCGCGACGAGTGCAAAGACCGCGACGCCCGGGGGGCCCTTCGCGAGCACGCTGACGCCGAGCAGCGTGTACGCCCAGAGCATGTAGATCTGGCGCATCGAGGTGAGCGGGCGCATCCCCCAGATGCGCTCGGCGACCTTGTCCGTGTCGCGCCACTCGCCGCCGAACGCCCACACGATCGGGAACGAGATCGAGCGGATGATCAGGCGGTCCGGCGCATAGGTCTCCCACTCGTCGAACGCCTCGAGCGCGAGCCGCTTGGTCCGGATCGACACCGCGACGAGCGCGATCAGCGTGCCGAGGATGACGAACGGGAAGCGCACGATCATCCAGCCGATGCGCGAGAGCCCGCCGAACAGGAGGCCCATCAGCAGCGGGAAGAAGATGATCGGGTTCGGGAACTGGCGGACCGCGATCCGCGGCGAGGCGATGAAGTACAGGACGTAGTAGGCGCACTGGAGCAGGAGCAGTCCGCCGACGATCGCGAGGAACACGTGTAGCGGCGTGATATCGAGCCGGCGCCGGCCGAAGCGCAGCGTGAACGCGGTCGTGATCGGTCGCTCGCCGTCCTCGGTCGCGAGTGTGAACAGCGCGATCGACCCCATGATGCAGGCGACGAGCGGCATGTCGGGTATCGCCTGCCGCGCGACGAGGCAGAAGAATGGCGTCGTGCCGACGACGAGCACCGCGAGCCACGCGAGGCGTCTACTGACGAGCCGCGCGAGCATCCACCACACGAGCACGAGGCCCATGACGGCGAACAGGATGAACGGCATGCGGATGGCGACCATCGTCATCGGGCTGTCGACCATCTCGCCCGAGTAGCCGCCGTCGTCGGCGACGCCGAACGCCGACATGCTCGCCGCCATCAGCCAGAACGACAGCACCGGCTTGCTGCGGAATCCTTCGTGGTCCTTCGGATCCATGCCG
The DNA here is from genome assembly GCA_023386455.1 of Pseudomonadota bacterium. Classification (GTDB taxonomy): domain Bacteria; phylum Myxococcota_A; class Polyangia; order Haliangiales; family Haliangiaceae; genus JABFXX01. Next base: position 15,594 of record JAEWJO010000528.1, read on the forward strand.
CCGGGCCAGTCGGTGTGCACCCAGTCGTGATCCTGGAGCATCATCCGCGCGACCTCGCCGTAGTGGGTCTCCCACGGGTCGACGAGCGAGTACCGCCAGATGCCCGGGACGAGCACCGCGAGCGCGAGCAGGATGACGAGGACGATCTCGAACCCGAGCGGGCGCGGACGCGGTGATTGCACCGTGGCGGGCGCGAGCTCTGTCGACATCGCAGCGACGGTATCAGAAAGTGCTACGGTCGCCACGTGTCGCGATTCCCGGGCCTGTCGAATGCAGGCGAGAGCGTTCCGGCCTCGATCTTCGCGAAGCTCAGGGAGCATCTGGCCCGCTTTCCGGGCGACTTCATCCCGCTCCAGATCGGCGATACCCACCTTCACCCGCCGGTGACGCTCGACACGGTCGCGTGGGCGGACCTGACGATCGGCGACGTCTACTCCTACGGGACGCCGGCCGGGTGGGCGCCGCTCGTCGCCGCGATCGTCGAGAAGGCGCGCGCGAGGAACCGGCTGCCGGTCGGCGAGGCGAACGTCCAGATCGCGTGCGGCGCGACCCACGCGCTGTCGGCGGCCGTCCAGGCGCTGTGCGACCGCGGCGAGGAGCTGATCCTCATGACGCCGCACTGGCCGCTCATCAAGGGCATGGCGATCGGACACGGCGTCGTCCCGGTCGAGACGCTGTTCGCGGCGGACCTCGAGCCGGTGCTCGAGGCGGCGATCACGCCGCGCACCGCCGCGATCTACGTCGCGACCCCCAATAACCCCGACGGCGCGATGCTGACGGCGGCGCAGCTCGATGCGATCGCGCGCGTCGCCGAGCGTCACGCGCTGTGGATCCTCGCCGACGAGGTCTACGAGGACTACGGCTACGACGCGGAGCACGTGTCGATCGCGACGCACCCGCTCGCCGCGCCCAGGACGGTGACGGTGTTCTCGTTCGCGAAGAGCTACGCGCAGGCAGGCCTCCGCGTCGGCTACGCGCTCGCGCCGGAGCCGGTCGCCTCGGCGATGAAGAAGCTCGTCAACCACTCGGTCTACAACGTGCCGGTCGCGATGCAGCGCGCGGCGCTCGGCGCGATGACGTCGGGCGCGCCGTTCCTCGCCGGTGCTCGAGGCGGCGATCACGCCGCGCACCGCCGCGATCTACG
>JAEWJO010000637.1 GCA_023386455.1 Pseudomonadota bacterium
GTTCAACCTCGCGACCCAGGTCGACACGACCCAGCTCACGCGCGTGAGCCGGCTCGTCACGCAGTGCACCGGGATGGCCGTGCAGGCCAACAAGGCGATCGTCGGTGCGAACGCGTTCGCGCACGAGTCGGGCATCCACCAGGACGGGATGCTGAAGCACGAGGCGACGTACGAGATCATGCGCCCCGAGACGGTCGGCGCGACGCAGACGCAGCTCGTGCTCGGCAAGCACTCGGGGCGCGCCGCGCTCGCGGCGAGGCTCGGAGAGCTCGGCTATCCGCTCCAGGGCGACGTGCTCGATCGCGTGTTCAAGCGGTTCAAGGAGATCGCGGACCGCCGCAAGCACCTGACCGACGCCGACCTCGAGGTGCTCGTCCGCGACGACCTGCCGGAGCTCGACGAAGCGTTCCGCCTCGACGGCCTGCACGTCGGCTGCGGCACGCTCGGGATGCCGACGGCGACGGTCCGCCTGCGCGGCCCCGATGGCGCGGTCCGCGCGCACGCTTCGATCGGCACCGGTCCCGTCGACGCCGCTTACAAGGCGATCGACGCGCTCGTCGCCGCGCCGGCCGACCTGCTCGAGTACTCGGTGCACTCGGTGACCGAGGGCATCGACGCGCTCGGCCACGTCACCGTCCGCATTCGCGACGACCGCGGTCGCGTGTTCCACGGAGCGGGCGCGGACACCGACATCATCGTCGCGAGTGTCCATGCCTATCTGCGAGCCCTGAACCGGATCGTCGCGACCCAGGGCGGTGTGAAGCCGTCACCACGATCGTGGCCGGAGGAACCGCGCGATCTGCGAGGGCCTGCCCAGGCGAGCTGAGGAGGAGAACCATGAAGCGCACGCTGTTCGAGAAGATCTGGGACGCGCACGTCGTCTCCGAAGAAGCGGGTCGGCCCGCCGTCCTCTACATCGATCTCCACCTCGTCCACGAGGTGACATCGCCACAGGCCTTCGCCGGCCTCGCCGCGCGCGGGCTCCCCGTCCGCCGCCCCGACCGCACGGTCGCGACGATGGACCACTCGATCCCGACGCTGCCGAAGAGCCTCGCGATCGTCGACGACGCCGCGCGGACGCAGCTCCGCACGCTCGCGGACAACTGCAAGAAGCACGGGATCACGCTGCACGACACCGAGTCGGAGCACACGGGCATCGTCCACGTGATCGGTCCCGAGCTCGGTCATACGCAGCCGGGCATGACGATCGTGTGCGGCGACAGCCACACGTCGACGCACGGCGCGTTCGGCGCGCTCGCGTTCGGCATCGGCACGAGCGAGGTCGAGCACGTGCTCGCGTCGCAGTGCCTGCTGCAGCGCAAGCCGAAGACGTTCGAGGTTCGCTTCGAAGGCGCGCTGCGTCCCGGTGCGACGGCAAAGGACCTGGTCCTGGCGATGATCGCCGAGCTCGGCGTCGGCGGTGCGACCGGCCACGTGATCGAGTACACGGGCCCGGCGATCCGCGCGCTCGACATGGAGGGCCGGATGACGGTCTGCAACATGTCGATCGAGGCAGGCGCGCGCGGCGGCATGATCGCGCCCGACGACACGACGTTCGCGTGGCTCGCCGGCAGGCCACACGCGCCGAGCGGCGCCGCGTGGGACGCCGCCGTCGAGCGCTGGCGCCAGCTCGCGACCGACGACGGCGCGACGTTCGATCGCACGCTCGTGATCGACGCCTCGCTGATCGAGCCGATGATCACGTTCGGCACGAACCCCGGCATGGGCATCCCGATCAACGCCGCGGTGCCGTCGCTCGACGAGATCGATCCGGCCCACCGCCCTGCCCTCGAGAAGGCGATCCGCTACATGGGCCTCGAGCCGGGCGAGCCGCTTCTCGATCGGCCGGTCGACGTCGTGTTCATCGGCTCGTGCACCAACGCACGGCTCGGCGACATGCGCGCCGCCGCGAGCGTCATGCGAGGCCGCAAGGTCGCGCCCGGCGTCCGCGTGCTCGTCGTGCCCGGCAGCAAGGACGTCAAGCGCCAGGCCGAGGCCGAGGGCCGCGACGCCGTGTTCCGCGAGGCAGGCGCCGAGTGGCGCGAGCCCGGCTGCTCGATGTGCATCGCGATGAACGGCGACATGATCGAGCCCGGCCAGTACGCGGTCAGCACGAGCAACCGCAACTTCGAGGGACGGCAGGGCCGCGGAGGCCGCACGTTCCTCGCCTCTCCCCTCACCGCCGCGGCGGCCGCGATCACCGGCAAGGTCGTCGACGTGCGCACGCTGCTCGGAGGTTCGCGATGACCGCACCGTTCACCACGCTCACCGCGCGCGCCGTCCACCTGCCTGCCGACGACGTCGATACCGACCAGATCATCCCGGCGCGATTCCTGAAGGGCACGTCGAAGGTCGGCCTCGGCGACGTGCTGTTCGCCGACTGGCGCGCCCAGCCCGGGTTCCCGCTGCTGGCGCCCGAGGCGGCAGGCGCGAAGATCCTCGTCACCGGCGTGAACTTCGGCTGCGGCTCGTCGCGCGCGCACGCACCGTGGGCGCTCGTCGACTGGGGCTTCCGCGCGATCATCGCGCGCTCGTTCGCGGACATCTTCAAGGAGAACGCGACGAAGAACGGCCTCCTTCCGGTCGCGCTGTCCGAGGAGGCCTGCGAGCTGATCGAGCACGCGCTGCGCAAGAATCCGCAACTCGAGCTGAAGCTCGACCTCGACGCGCAGTGCGTCGTCCTGCCGGACGGCACGATCTTCCGGTTCCTCATCGACCCGTTCGCGAAGCACTGCCTCGCGAGCGGGCTCGACGAGCTCGGCTACATCCTGTCGTTCGAAGACCGCATCACGGCACACGAACGCCGATGACCGAGATCGCGGTCTACGATACGACGCTGCGCGACGGCACGCAGCGCGAGGGCATCTCGCTCGCGTGCTCCGACAAGCTGCGGATCGCGGAGCAGCTCGACGCGCTCGGCGTCACGTTCATCGAGGGTGGATGGCCCGGCTCCAACCCCAAGGATGCAGAGCTGTTCCGGCGCGCGCGCGACATCGAGTGGACCAACGCGACCCTGTGCGCGTTCGGATCGACCCGGCGCGCGGAGATCGCGCCCGAGGACGACGCGAACCTCGCCGCGCTCGTCGCCTCCGAGGCACCGGCGTGCACGATCTTCGGCAAGACGTCGCTGCAGCACGTCCGCGAGGTGCTGCGCACGACGCCCGACGAGAACCTCGCGATGATCGAGGACAGCGTGCGCTACCTGCGCGCGCACGGCCGTCGCGTCATCTACGACGCCGAGCACTTCTTCGACGGCGCGCGCGAGGATGCCGACTACGCGTTCGCGACGCTGCTCGCGGCGGAGCACGGCGGCGCCGAGGCGCTCGTGCTGTGCGACACCAACGGCGGCACGCTGCCGTGGGAGGTCGAGGAGCGCGTCCGCGAGGTCGCCCTCGTGCTGCCGGTCGCGATCGGAATCCACGCGCACGACGACTGCGGCTGCGCCGTCGCGAGCTCGCTCGCCGCGGTCCGCGCCGGCGCGACCCACGTGCAGGGCACGCTCAACGGCTACGGCGAGCGCTGCGGCAACGCGAACCTGACGACGATCATCCCGAACCTCGAGCTGAAGCTCGGCAAGCACTGCCTGCGCAGCGGCGCGCTTGCCGATCTCGGCCGCGTCTCGCGATTCGCCGCCGAGCTCGCGAACCTCGCGTTCGACGAGCACGCGCCGTACGTCGGGCGCAGCGCGTTCGCCCACAAGGGCGGCGTCCACGTCGCCGCGATCCGCCGCGCGCCGCGCTCGTACGAGCACGTCGATCCGGCGCTC
>JAEWJO010000720.1 GCA_023386455.1 Pseudomonadota bacterium
GCATGTGCCCGTCGTCGGCGCTCGTCTCGAGCGCGTGCAGGAGGCCCGCGTCGAGTCGCTCCGGCGCGTCGCGCGCCATGCCGAGCTTCTCGGCGATCGAGTCTGCCGTCCGGAAGCCGATGCCCCACACCTCGGTCGCGAGCCGGTACGGATTCTGGCGCACGACGTTGATCGCGTCCTTGCCGTACTTCTTCACGATGCGCGCCGCACTCGCCATCGTGACGCCGTGCCCCTGCAGGAACACGAGGACATCCTGCACGTGCTTCTGCGCCGCGACCGCGTCGGCGAGCTTCTGCGCGCGCTGCGAGCCGATCCCGATCACCTCGGTCAGCCGCGTCGGCGTCCTGTCGATCACGTCGAGCGTGTCCTTGCCGAACTTCTCGACGATGCGCTTCGCGAGCGACGGCCCGATCCCCGGGATCAATCCCGAGCCGAGGAAGCGCTCGATCCCGAGCACCGTTTTCGGTGTCCGCGGATGCGCGAATGACACCTTGAACTGGCGGCCCCACTTCTTGTCGTCGACCCACACGCCGTGGATCGTGATCGGCATTCCCTCCGTGATCTCGACGAGCTTGCCGACGATCGTGATCGGCGTTCCGCTGTCGGGAGCAAAGCGCGCGACCGTGTAGTACTCGTCACCGCGGAACGTCACGCGTTCCAGGGTTCCGTCGATACTGACCTCGGGCTCGCCTGCCACCTGCGGATAGTAGCGGAATCCGTGTATCGTCGAGCCATGGTCCGATCTCTCGCATCCGCGATGCTCGTGACCTCGGCCCTCGCCGCCTGTGGCGACGACGGCATCCCGCTCGCCGACTACACCAGCGTCGCGCTCGGCGCACGCTGCGACTACTACGTCCGTTGCGGCTCGTTTCCCGACGACGCGGCGTGCCGCGCGTACTTCGAGCGCGACATGATCGACAGCCCGAACATCGAGGCCGCCGTCGAGGCGGGCAAGACTCGCTACGACGGCACCGCCGCCGTCACGTGCTTCGCGTCGCTCGACCAGGCGTCGTGCGATCAGACGACGCGCAGCGCGCGCATCGCCGATCCGGCGTGCAAGCGCATCTTCGTCGGCACCGGCGCGATGGGCGACTCGTGCGGCTTCGATACCGAGTGCCAGTCGAGCAGCTGCCTCATCCCCGACTGTCCCGACGCGTGCTGCCTCGGTCAGTGCGGCCCCGCGCATCCCGACGCCGAGGTCGGCGGCTCCTGCGCGCAGTCCGGTTGCGTCGACGATTCGTTCTGCGCGACCGCCGACTCGATCTGCAAGCCGCTCCTGCCCGAGGGCGCGTCGTGCACGCTGCCGTCGGAGTGCGACTACGGAACGTCGTGTGTGCTGACGCAGGCCAATGGTCCGGTGTGCAAGCCGCTGCCGCATGTCGGCGAGCCGTGTCCCGATGGGGCGTGTGCCGAGATGGGCGTGCGCTGCAGCTCGTCGGGCATGTGCATCCCCGCCGGGCTCCCCGGGGATCCGTGCGTCGGCGCGACCGACTGCTCGACGTTCTACGGCTGCAACATCGAGACGATGCAGTGCGTGCCCCTCCCCTCGCGGGGCGAGACGTGCACGTTCAGCTGTGGCGACGACAGCTGGTGCAATAGCGGCACGTGCGACGCGCCGAAGCCGAACGACTCGACCTGTCAGCGCAACGTCGAGTGCATCACGAACTACTGCCTGTTCGGGACCTGCATGGACGTCCCGCTCTGCATCTGACGACCGTCAGTGCGTGGTCGCGGCTTTCGGTGAGGTCCCGTCGACGTACTCGACCGCGTTCTGACAGCTGAGGCTCTCGTACGCCATCAACGAGTCGCGATCGCTGAACACGCCGGGGCACTCGGTCTCGCAGCGATTGCGATCTTCTGCCTGCGCACCCGGCTTGCACTGGATGTAGTGCGCGCACGCGCCTTCACAGGTTCCGGTGAGCCGGGGACCCGCGATCATGTGCTTGACGATGCAGCTCGTGAGGAGCAGCGCCATCACGACTGCAAACAACCCAGTTTTCACGCGCGTTCTCCATGACGGCCGGCACCGCCGGCGAAACGTGTAGCCCCCTCGACCGCCTCGGCGAGAGCTCGCGAACCGAGCTCCAGCTCCTTCTGCAGCGCCGACTCGAGATCGAGATCGTGCTGGAGATATGCGCTCATCCGGTCGGCGCGCATCGCCGCCTGCGGCAGCTCGCTCAGCTCGTGAGCGAGGCGCTCCGCGGCGGCGCGGGCCTGGCCCGGCGGTACGACGCGATTGACGAGCCCGATCGCGAGCGCCTCGTCGGCAGATACCGCGCGGCCGGTGAGGATCAGGTCGAGCGCGCGCGACAGGCCGATGAGGCGCGGCAGGCGGATCGTGCCGCCGTCGATCAGCGGCACGCCGAACCGGCGACAGAACACGCCGAGCGTCGCGTCTTCCTCGGCGACGCGGAGGTCGCACCACAGCGCGAGCTCGAGACCACCGGCGACCGCGTGGCCCGCGATCGCCGCGACGACCGGCTTCGACAGCAGCATGCGCGACGGGCCCATCGGGCCATCGCCGTCGGGCGCGACGCGGTTCGGTGCACCGGAGGCGAGCGCCTTCAGATCGGCGCCGGCGCAGAACGTTCCATGATCGCCCCACAGCACACCGACGCTCGCGCCTTCGTCGGCATCGAAGGCGCGGAAGGCATCGGCGAGTGCCTGGGCGGTGTCGCGATCGACGGCGTTCTTGGCCGTCGGGCGGTCGAGGATCACCGTCGTCACCCGGCCTGAGCGTTCGACTCGGACCATCGGCCGACTGTAGCATCGGTCGCATGAAGCGGATCGCGGTACTGACGAGTGGTGGTGACGCACCCGGCATGAACGCGGCTATTCGCGCGGCGACGCTGGTCGGGCGTGCGGCAGGCGCGGACATCGTCGGGATCGAGCGCGGATATCGTGGTTTGCTGGAAGACGCTTTCGTCCCGCTGGGACCGCAGGACGTCGCCGGCATCCTGCGCGAGGGCGGGACGATGCTCGGCTCGGCGCGATGCAAGGAATTCCACCAGCGCGAGGTGCGAGATCGTGCGCGCGAGATCCTCGCAAGGCACGAGGTCGACGGCATGATCGTCGTCGGCGGCAACGGGTCGCTGACCGGCGCGATGCGGCTCGCCGATCCAGAGGAGATCGGAGGCGGACGGCCGCTGAAGATCATCGGCATCCCCGCGTCGATCGACAACGACCTCGGGCTCACCGGGTTGTCGATCGGCGTCGACACCGCGATGAACACGATCGTCGAGGCGTGCGACAAGATCGCGGACACCGCGACGGCACACGACCGCACGTTCATCGTCGAGGTGATGGGTCGCGACTGCGGCTACCTCGCGATGACGTCGGCGATCGCGGTCGGCGCCGACCTCGCGCTGTTCCCGGAGGCCGGCAAGCCGGAGAGCGAGATCGTCGATCAGATCGTGGAGACCGTGCTCGCGGTGCGCACGCGGCAGCAGAAGCGCGCGCGGCGCGTGATCATCATCAAGGCCGAAGGCGTGCAGATGCAGATCGACAAGCTGAAGGGCTCGGTCGACGCCCGGCTGCGCGAGCGCCAGCCCGACGCCGAGCCGAGCTCGATCGAGACGCGCGTGACGGTGCTCGGTCACGTCGTGCGCGGCGGCCGGCCGTCGGCGTTCGATCGGTTGCTCGGCAGCCGCCTCGCGAACGTCGCGGTGCGCGCGCTGCTCGCGGGAGTGACTCATCGGATGGTCGCGTGGATGCCTCCCGTCGAGCTCCCCGAGGAGGTCGGCATGCGCTCGCCGGCGGATCCGTACTGCTGGCTCGTCGACCTCTCGGCGGTGCTCGTCGAGACCGACAACTTGCTGAAGGGGCGCAGCCCGCTGGCACGCTGGCGTGCGGGGGCCTTCGACGAGATCGAGGACGCCCTGCTGTTATAGTCGGCCCTCCGTGCCGACCGACCCCGAGCTGTTGAGACTCTACGACCGCTCGCCGATCGGGATGTATCGATCCGATGCGAGCGGACGGCTGCTGCGCGTCAATCCCGCGGTCGTCGCCATGCTCGGCTACGACACCGTCGACGAGGTGCTCGCGCTCGATCTGCTGCGCGACGTGTACTTCGATCCGCACGAGCGCGGCCCCGTGCTCGAGGAGTACCGCGAGAGCGGCTTCGTCGAGGGCCGGCGCGTGCGGTGGAAGACGCGCACGGGCCGGGTCCTCGCCGTCCAGCTCTACGGTCACGTCGTCGAGACGAGCGGCGGGCTCGTGTTCGACGCGACCGTCATCGACCTGACCGAGGTCGACGCGCTCGAGGACGAAGCACGCCGGCAGAAGGAGATCGTCGAGCTCGTCATGCGCCGAATGACGGCGGCCTACTGGGTCGTCGACGCGAACCTGCGCTTCATCGACAGTGGCGGCGCCGTCGCGCGCGTGTTCGGGCTACCGCCGGGCACGTTCATCGGCCGCCCGCTCGACGAGGCACTCGCGGACTACCCGACGAAGAGCGAGGTGCTCGATAACCACCGGCGCGCGCTCGCCGGCGAGATCCTCCAGTCCGAATCGGACTGGAAGGGCAAGACCCTCGCCTCGATGATCGCGCCGTACCGCACGAAGGAGGGCGAGACCGTCGGCGTGATCGGCACGACCGTCGACGTCACGACGTTTCGCCTGCTCGAGCGCCGCATGGTCGACGCGCAGCGCGCCGAGAGCCTCGGCGTCCTTGCCGGCGGCCTCGCGCACGACTTCAACAACCTGCTCGTCGCCGTGCTCGGCAATGCCGACCTCGCGCTGCGCGAGATTCCCGCGGGCAAGCCGGGTCGCCACGCGATCGAGAACATCCGCACCGCGGGCCTGCAGGCCGCCGAGCTCACCGACCAGCTGCTCGCCTATGCCGGCCGCGGCGGCGCGGGCACGATGCGGGTCGAGCCCGGTCCGCTCGTCGAGGAGCTGCTGCGCATCGTCGCGACCTCGATTCCTGCCGAGGTGAACGTCGGCGTCGACATCCCCGCGAACCTCGCCGTCCGCGGCGACCCGGCGCAGATCCGTCAGGTCCTCCTGAACCTCATCAACAACGCGCGCGACGCGCTCGCGGGCCGGGCCGGCGCGATCGCGATCACCGCCGAGCCGATCCACACGACCGGCGAGCTCGAGCCCGATGACGTGCTGACCGCGGCCGCCGGCGCGTACATCGCGATCCGCGTGCGCGACGACGGACCGGGCATGGATCGCGAGACGCGCCGCCACGTGTTCGAGCCGTTCTTCACGACGAAGTCGACCGGCCACGGCCTCGGGCTCGCCGCGGTGCTCGGCATCGTTCGCGCGCACGGCGGCGGGATCCGCGTGACGTCGACGCCCGGCGCCGGCGCCGAGGTCGCGGTGCTGTGGCC
>JAEWJO010000727.1 GCA_023386455.1 Pseudomonadota bacterium
GATCTGCGGCGCGAGGCCGAGCGACGGCTCGTCGAGGAGCAGGAGCTTGGGCCGCGACAGCAGCGCGCGCGCGATCGCGAGCATCTGCTGCTCGCCACCGGACAGCGTGCCGGCATTCTGCGCGAGCCGCTCCTCGAGGCGCGGGAACAGCGACAGCGCGTGCGCCTTGTCCCTCGTGACCTGCGCGCGATCCTTGCGGAGGAACGCGCCGATCTCGAGGTTCTCGTCGACGGTCATGTTCGAGAAGATGCCGCGGCCCTCCGGCGCGTGGACGAGGCCGCGCGCGACGATCGCGTGCGCGCCGAGGCCCTCCGTCGAGCCGGCCTTGTAGACCTTGCGCGCGAGCCGCGCCCACGAGGCCGCCGACGCCTGCGTCGTCCACCACGGGCCCGTGTGCCCGGTGCGCTGCGAGCCCTCGTTGATGACCTCGTCGTTGAACCGCACCGTGCCGCGCGACGGCTTCACGAGCCCGGAGATCGCGCGCAGCGTCGTCGTCTTGCCCGCCCCGTTCGCGCCGATCAGCGTGACGACCTCGCCCTTGTCGACGTGCATCGTCACGCCCTTCAGCGCGTGGATGCCGCCGTAGTGGACGTCGAGGTCCTTGATCTCGAGGAGCGACATCAGGTGCTCTCCTTGACCGAGGCCTCGGGCTCGTCGGTGTGCGGGGGTGCGTCGGGCGGCGGGACCTTCTCGTCCTCGTCGGGAACGCCGAGGTACGCCTCGATGACGGCCGGGTTGTCCTGGATCTCCTTCGGCGAGCCGACCGCGATCGTCACGCCGTGATCGATCACCGTGATCTTCTCGCAGATCTCCATCACGAGGCCCATGTCGTGCTCGATCAGGAGGATCGACACGCCGAACTGCTCGCGCAGCGACTGGATCAGGCCGCGCATCTCGCGCTTCTCCTGCGTGTTCATGCCGGCGACCGGCTCGTCGAGCAGCAGCACCTGCGGCTCGGTCGCGAGCGCGCGCGCGATCTCGAGCCTGCGCTGGTCGCCATACGGCAGGCTCTTCGCCTGCTCGTCCACGCGATGGGTGATGCCGAGGATGCCGAGCAGCTCCATGCTGCGCTCGGTGATCGCGCGCTCCTCGGCGACGTGAAGCGGCGACCGGACGAGCGTGCGAAACCAGCCGCTCTTCGTGCGGACGCCCGCCGCGGTACGGACGTTATCGATCACCGACAGCTCGCCGAACAGGCGGATGTTCTGGAACGTGCGGGCCATGCCGGCACGCGCGATCTGGCTCGGCTTCTTGCCGTCGATGCGCGTGTCGCCCAGATGCACCGAGCCGGTGTCGGGCCTGTACACGCCGGTCAGGAGGTTGAACACCGTCGTCTTGCCGGCGCCGTTCGGGCCGATGAGGCCATGGAGACAGCCGCTCGGCATGTCCATCGAGAAGTCGCTGACCGCCTTCAGGCCGCCGAACGACAGCGACAGCTTGTCGATCCTGAGCGCGCTCGTCACGACTTCCTCCGGATCCGCGCGACCGCGCGCCGCCACAGCGACGTCTCCCACAGCTCCTTGACGCCCATGATCCCCTGCGGCCGCAGGATCATCACGACGATCAGCGCGAGCGCGTAGACGATCATGCGGTAGTCGGCGAACTGGCGGAACACCTCGGGCAGGATCACGAGGATCGACGCGCCGAGCACGACGCCGGTGATCGAGCCCATGCCGCCGATCACGACGATGATGACGAGATCGATCGACTTGAGAAAGCCGAGCTCCTTGGGGTCGAGCGCGCCGACCTGGTGCGCGTACAGCGACCCGCCGATGCCGGCGAAGAACGCGCCGAACACGAACGCGGTCACCTTGGCACGCGTCGTGTCGACGCCCATCGCCTCCGCCGCGATCTCGTTCTCGCGGATCGCGAGCAGCGCGCGGCCCTGGCTCGAGTACTTCAGGCGGAACACGAGCACGAGCAGGATGCAGGCGAACAGGTAGACGAAGAACAGCGTCGTGTAGCCGGGGATCTGCGAGAAGCCCTCGGCGCCGCCGAGGTTGTTCGCGAGCTCGCCGAGCGTGCGCTCCTTGATCTGCGCGACGTTCTTCGGCTGGCGCGCGGTGATCTGGCCGAGCACGCGGACGATCTCGCCGAAGCCGAGCGTGACGATCGCGAGGTAGTCACCGCGCAGCCGCAGCGACGGCAGACCGACGAGCACGCCGAACACCGACGCCATCAGGCCACCGAGCAGGCAGCCGCCGAGGAACAGCAGCTCGCCGCTGCCCATGAACCCGCCGACCGTCTCCTTCGTGCCGAAGAAGTGGACCGAGCCGTAGAACGTGAGCCAGGCGGCCGCGTAGCCGCCGACGAGCATGAAGCCGGCGTGACCGATCGAGAACTGGCCGGCGTAGCCGTTGACGACGTTCAGCGAGCCCGCGAGCAGGATCGCGATGCCGACGTCGAGGAGGATCTTGCTCCAGGTCGCGCCGACGGCCGGGCCGACCAGCTTGTCGATCACGAACGCGACGAGGATCGCGCCGAGGAACGGAACCACCGATTTACCGAGCGCGAGCGCGAGCGGCGGGCGGTGCCCGGCGACGCGGTCCTGCATCGAGCGCATCGTCATACCTTCTCCACCGTCGTCTTGCCGAGCAGGCCGCTCGGCTTGAACAGCAGCACGAGGATCAGGATGCCGAACACGTAGATGTCCTGGAGCTGGCCGACCCAGGACTTGTCCGGGAACATCGCGTTGATGTAGCGGTGCACGAACACCTCGACGAACGCGATCAGCATCGCGCCGGCCGCGGCACCGCGCACGTTGCCGATGCCGCCGCCGACCGCGGCGACGAACGCCTTGAGGCCGAGCAGCACCCAGGAGGTATCGGCGGTCATGCGCAGGTCGTTGCGCAGCGCGAACAGGATGCCACCGGCGGCGGCGAGCGCCGAGCCGATCGCGAACGTCAGCGACACGACGACGTTGACGTTCACGCCCATCAGCGAAGCGGTGCGCTCGTCGAACGACACCGCGCGCATCGCCCGGCCCATCCGGGTGAAGTAGACGATGCGCTCGAGGAAGATCACGAGGATGATCGTCAGCGCGATCGTCAGCGCGTCGAGCAGGCGGATGTCGACGCCGGCGAGGTGACCGACGACCTCGTTCGGCAGCAGCGTCTTGATCGTCTTCGGCCGGTTGCCGAAGAACTTGTCGAGCAGGCCGACGTTCTGGAGGAACAGCGACACGCCGATCGCGGTGATGAGGACGTTGAGGCGCGGCGCCTTGCGCAGCGGCCGGTACGCGAGTCGCTCGATCGTCACGCCCATCGCAGCGCACACGATCATCGAGCCGACGAGGACGAGCGGCATCGCGTAGCTCGGCGAGCCACTCGCCACGAGCCAGCCGGCCGCACTCGCGATCGACAGCGCGATCCACGAGCCCCACGACACGATGTCGGAGTGCGCGAAGTTGATGAAGCGCAGGATGCCGTAGACGAGCGTGTAGCCGAGCGCGATCAGCGCGTACAGGCCTCCGACGGCGAGGAAGTTGATCGTCGTCTGGACGACATCGCTCGTCGTCAGCGCATTCGAGAGCAGCTCGAAGCGCCCGGGGTCGGCAAGGAGCGCTACGGTCACTTCTTCTCGATACGGGCGGCCATCGTTTGCTTGCCGCCCTTGTACTCGATGATGACCGCGGACTTCTGGGCGTTGCGGTTCTCGTCGATCGAGAACGTACCGGTCACGCCGGTGAAGTTCTTCGTCGCCGCGAGCGCATCACGAAGGTCCTTGCCCGAGAGCGACGGCGCGCGCTCCATCGCGTCGAACAGGACGAGCGCGGCGTCGTAGCCGAGCGCGGCGAGGCCGTCCGCGGTCTTGCCGTACTCCTTGTGGAAGCTCGTGACGAAGTTCTGCACCTCGGGGCGATCCTCCTCGGGAGCGTAGTGGTTCGAGAAGAAGTTGCCGTTGATCGCGTCGCCCGCGATCTTCGGCAGCTCCTCGCTGTCCCAGCCGTCGCCGCCGACGAACGGAGCGGTGATGCCCGACTCGCGCGCCTTGCGGATGATCGTGCCGGCGTCGGAGTAGTAGCCCGGCAGGAACACGACCTCGGCGCCGGAGCCCTTGATCGACTGCAGCTGCGAGCTGATCTCGAGGTTGCCGCCGGTGTACGCCTGCTTCGTGACGATGGTGCCGCCCATCTCCTTGAACGCCTTGTCGAAGTAGTCGGCGAGGCCGCTCGAGTAGGCCTGCGCCTGGTCGTAGAGGATCGCGGCCTTCGTCGCCTTCAGGTTGTCCTTCGCGAACTTCGCGTCGACCCAGCCCTGGAAGTCATCGAGGAAGCAGACGCGGAACACGTAATCGCCGATATCGGTGACGTCGGGGTTCGTCGACGACGGCGAGATCATCGGGACCTTCGCCTTCTGCGCGATCGGACCGCCGGCGAGCGACAGCGACGAGGCGACCTCGCCGAGCACGGCGACGACGTGATCGTCATTGATGAGGCGCGTGACCGCCGTCGCGGCTTCGCTCTGCTTGCCGGCGTCGTCGATCGTGACGAGCTCGATCTGGCGGCCCTTGACGCCGCCCTTGGCGTTGCGTTCCTTGATCGCGAGGCGGATCGCCTGATCCGTCGAGATGCCGAACGTCGCGCGATCGCGTGGTGCTTGCGACGCGAGCTCGCCGAACGGATTGGCGACGACCGGCGGCGGCACGCTCGGCTCGT
>JAEWJO010000737.1 GCA_023386455.1 Pseudomonadota bacterium
GCGGCAGGCTCGGCGGTTGTCGGCGGCGCGGCAGGCTCGGTGCTCGCCGGCGGGGGCGGCGCGTCCGGTGTCGGCTGCGCGAAGGCGGTGGTCGCGGCGAGCGAGCACGCGATGATCGTGATGAACGTGCGCATCGCAGCTCCTAGAAGAAGATGCCGGCGGTGGCGTAGTAGCCGAGCTCGGGACGAAGGGTCTGCGCGGTGATGCCGCCGGTGATCGCGACACGCTTGAGCAGCGCGACCGACAGATCGACATGCCAGGGGTGGCTGCCGCTGACGACCTCGCGCATCTCCGTCGACGTCGTCGGGTCCATCACGGTGTGGACGAACCGCTCGTCGTCCTCGAGGCCATACTTGAGCCAGTTCCACTCGTAGGTCAGCGACGCGCGGACAGGGCCGAGGAGGCCGGTGACACGAAACGGCATGCCGAAGTACTTCCAGCGGACGCGCGTCGGACCGGATGCATCGGTGACGAGCGAGTCGGCCTTGCCAAAGCCCATACCGGCCTCGAAGCCGAGCTTCTCGCTGCCGTTGCCGACGAGGAAGTTGACCTTGTAGCCGCTGGTATCGCCGCGGCCGAACCGGTCGCGCGAGTAGACGTGGAGCTCGAAGTCCGAGTAGCGCGCGTTGAACAGGCCATCGATCGCCTTGTTCGTGTTCGCGCGGATCTCGGCCTTCTCCTCCTCGGAGTAGTAGGTCGTCTTGGTCTCCGTGACGATGTAGTCGCCGGAGCGATAGCTCTTGCTCTCGATGTTCTTCGGCCCGGATGCTGCGACCGCGCCGGCGATCGCGATCACGAGGCCGATCACCATGCGCGCCGACGTGCCGTTGCGGTCGCGAATGAACAGGCCCTCGGCCTGCGGTGCGAGGTTGGCGTAGTCGTCGCCGTACTCGGACATGCCGGCGTTGACGATCGCACCGACCTCGATGCCGATGCCCGTCTGGATCGGCCGGCCGTCGATCGGCTTGTCGGCGGATGCGGTGGTGGTTGCGGTGCAGAGGGCGATGATCAGGAGACGTCTTCGATACACGAGCGACCACCGTCGCTCGAACCGATCGATCTGCGCCAGCCCATGAACATGGGGGGCCGCTAGAACGCGGTGCGGACCGGCCGGATGTCGGCGCGGCTCCACGCGAGGTCGAGCTCGCGCTGGACACGTTCGGCGTCGGCGACCCGGCGCTGGGCGCGCAGCGCGTCGTGGAGTCCGGACAGCGCCCAGCCGTTGCGCGGGTGACGCACGAGATCCGCGAGGAACACGGCCTCGGCGTCCTTGGGCCGCTTCGCGGCGAGGAGCGCTGCGCCCTGGAAGTGGCGCAGCGGATAGAACCAGTCGGCGGGCTCGGCGTAGGTGAGGTTGTCCTCGAGTGCGACGGCATCTGCCCACAGGCCGAGGTTGCGCGGATCGTGCTGGGCGTCGGCGATGCGCGCCTCGAGCGCCTTCGCGCCGACCGCGAGGATCGAGCGCGTCGGGTTGTTCGACGCCTTCTCGGTGGCGGGGACGGTTTTGGCGAGCTGCTGCAGCTCGGCGAGGTTCGCGCGCGCCTCGTCGATCCGGCCCTTCGCGACGAGCGCCATGCCGCGCGCGTGGAGCCACAGGCCGGTGAGCGCGTGGTAGCGAGGATCGGGGCGCGGCTCGTCGAGCAGGTCGTCCCACTTGCCGAAGCGCACCATCACGAGCAACGGCTCGGCGGGGAAGAAGTCCATGCCGGGCATCATGTCGAGCATCTCGGGTGGGATCGCCTTCGCGGATGCGCGCGCCGCCTCGAGCGCCTCGAGCGAGCGGCCCTCCATCGACGCGGAGTAGGCGAGGAATCCGTAGTTATGGCCGATGTACATCGGGTAGTAGCCGGGCGGCTTGGTGCTCGCGAGGTATGCGCGGTCACGCTCGATCGCGGCGCGGTTCGCGGCCGATGCCTCGGCGTAGAGACCGACGCGCTGGAAGATGTGAGCAGGCATGTGGACGGTGTGGCCGGCCCCGGGCATGAGCGCGCCGAGGCGGTTCGCGGCGGGAATGCCGCGCTCGGGATGCGGCGATGCTTCGATCGCATGGATGTAGTAGTGGTTCGCGCCGGGATGGTTCGGGCTCCGCGCGAGCACGGTCTCGAGCCGGCCGACGATCTCCTCGGTGCCCGCCGCGGGCGTGCCGGTCTTGCTCCACAGCTTCCACGGGTTCAGATCCATGAGCGCCTCGGCGGCGAACACCTGGATATCGTCGTCGGCGGGGTATTGCCTCGCCACCTCGCGCATCGCGTCGGCGTACGCGACGTCGAGCGGATGCTGGGCCTCCGGGCCGTGCGCCTCGGGACCGCGATAGCGTGCCGCGAGCGCGGCGATCATCGCGCGCTCGACGGGCGTGGCATTGCGGGCGGACGCCTTCGCCTTGCCGAGCGCCGACCACGCGAGTGCGAACCGATCGGGCAGCATCGGCACGTTGTAGTTGGGACCCACCGCGTAGGCGACGCCCCAGTAACACATCGCGCAGTCCGGATCGATCGTCGCGGCCTTCGCGAACGAGCGCGCGGCCTCGTCGTGGTTGAACCCGTACAGGAAGCGCAGTCCCTGATCGAAGTAGCGCTGCGCGTCCGGGTTTCTCGTCGAGACCTGCCGCGTGTGCGAGCCCAGGTTGCCGAACAGGAGCGCGCCGTTCGCGGTCTTTGCGATGTCGGCGCCGGCGGAGGTCGTGCCGTGTTTGTGCTGCCGTGCGGGCGCCGAGGTCGACGTGCAGCCTGCGAGCGCGATGACGAACGCGATCGAACCGACGTTTCTCATGCCGGCAAGTTAGCGACCGAGGTCGCACGCCAGCGGTCAGGAGCGCGTGAGGTGGCCGTGAATACGGGAGGCCGCGCGAGGCGCTCAGGCGTACAGGCCGTCGCGCACGCGCTCGAAGTGTGTCCACACCTCGGCGGTCATCTTCTCGAGCGTCGCGACGCCGCGATCGGGCAGCTTCGCGAGCAGCGGGAGGTACTTGCGCTCGATGCCCATGCCGAGCACGGTCAGCGTGTCGATCGCGGCCTCGAGCGTGATGCCCGGACGCAGCCGCGAAGCGTCGACACCGTCGAGGAACCGCGGCCACGTGACGACGCGCGCCGAGATGCGGCGCCGCTCGAGGTGCTCCTGGATCGCCGGCGGCGCGTCGCTGCTCGTCATCAGCAGCTGAAATGCGGCGGGGTCGCGCTGGAAGATGCGCAGCTTCTGGATCGCGAACGCGTGTAACCGCTCGAACAGATCGGTCGGCATCGGATCGATCGCGAACACCTCCTCGGTGACCCGCTGGGTCAGCTGGTCGATGATCGCGAGGTAGAGGTCCTCCTTCGAGCCGAAGTGATGGAACAAGAGGCCCTTCGCGACGCCGGCCTCGCGCGCGATCGTGTTCGTCGACGCGGCCTCGAACCCACGCGCGGCGAACTCGGCGATCGCGGCATCGACGATCCGCGAGCGTGCGTCGAGCGGCCGGCGCGCGGTGCGCGGTGCGGTCGCGGGCTTCGCGCGCGTGCGGGCAGGGGAGGGACGGCTGCGGGTCATGCGTGGAGGTCCCGCTGACGGTAGCGGCGGATCGCGACGATCGCGGCGCCGACCCCGACGACGATCGCGCCGGCGATGCCGGCGAGCGACAGGCCATGCGCCGCGATCGCGACCGGCTCGTTCCACTTGAACGGCGAGACCAGGCGCAACGGGGTGGGCGCCTCGGTCATCATCGACAGCAGGCCGAGGACGTACGGGCCGAGCACGACGCCGAGCGTCGCGCCGGTCGCCGCCCGCGCGTCGCGCACGGTCGCCGCGACGAGCGCACCGAGCCCGGCGAAGCACGCCGCGGTCGCCGCATTCGCGAGCCACAGCTC
>JAEWJO010000749.1 GCA_023386455.1 Pseudomonadota bacterium
CTCGGCAGCGGCGGCGGTCAGCGACGGCGCGGGCGCCCTGGCGGCGGCAGCCTCGGCGACGCGCGTCGCGGTGGGCTTGGTGATGGTGGAGGGCTTCTTCGATCCAGCGACCGCGGGCGTGGCGACCAGCCCGACGGTGCCGACGACTGCGACGAGGATGGTCTTCATGGCTTCCGTTCCAGGAGCAGCCGGCGTGCCAGCGGGACATTCGAGGAGACATGCGGACTTTGCGTCGGCTCTGGAGACGGCCGGCCTTGGGTCAGTCGTTGCCGAGGAGGAAGCTCGAGGAGCCACCCCGGTCATGTGGGCTTGCGTCGCGTCACGCCGACGAGGACGAGGAGTCCGATGGGCTGGACGACGAGCACGGCGAGCGCGGCGAGCGTGCCGGCCGCGTCGGCGAGCGCGCCGATCGCGAACGGCAGCATGAGGCCCATCGGCGTGAACAGGTGGCCGGCGGCGAGCACGCTGCCGGACGCGTTGGGGCGGCACGCGTAGGCCTGTGCGGCGGCGAGCGGGTAGAGCGGGCCGACAAACATCCCGACCGGGATCGCGAGCAGCGTGGCCGCGAGCGGCGTCGGTGCGAGCAGCCAGGGCACGTACGCGACGACGCACCCGACGGCACATGCGGCGAGCAGGCCACGCTCGGACCGCGTCCTCAGCAGGCGCTCGAGCGCGACGAGACCGAGCGCGTCGCCGGCGGTGAACGCGGCGACGGCGAGGCTCTGCCACAGCGGGCTGGCGCCGAGATCGATGCGCAGGTGGAGCGACGCGAAGATGACGAGGATCTCGTCGAGCAGGTCGCAGAGCGCGGTGCCGAACAGCCACGCGACGAGCAGCGGATCGGTCAGCGCGCTCTTCATCGTCGCCCACAGGCCTGCGGTGGTGGTGGTAGGGGCCTCGTCGTCTTGCGGCGGCGCGACCTCGAACGATGCGGCCGACAGCGCGGCGAGCCAGACGAGCAGCAGCGCGCCGATCGCGACGAAGCCCCACCGCCAGCTCGCCCCGGCCAGCGCGAGCGCTGCGAGGAGGGCGGGCGCGAGCATGTCGCCGGCAACCGACCACAGGGTCCAGCGAGCGAGCGCGCGCGCGCGTTCCTCGGCGAACCGATCGACGAGCGTCGCCTGCGCGAGCGCCGTGCAGGTGCCGCTGGCGATGTACGAGAAGCCGAGTGCGATCGCGAGCACGACAGGACCCGGCGCGAGCGCGGCCGCGAACGCGCCGAGGCTCATGCCGAGGAGGCCGGCGCGGATGAACCAGCGGCGTGGGTAGCGGTCGGCGAGCAGGAATACGATCGGCTCGACGACGAGCGCGATCGCGCCCGGCGCGACGAACACGGTCAGCGCGAGCACGGCGTGCGCGGTCGCGAACGTCAGCTCGATGTCGGGACCACCGACGACGGGCACGCCGGAGGCCAGCTCGTCGATCGCGGCGAGTCCGAACAGCAGCGTCGTGACCGGAACGAGCCGCGCGATCGCGGCACCGACTTGGTGGGGTGCGAGCCGGCGAAGACCGGCCGCGACTCTCGATCAAATGCGTTCGGTGAACGTGCGAGCCATGGACGTAGCGTACCTCACGCCGGCGCGGCGAGGAGAAGGATCTTTGTCACGCCCGAGCAACCTGACGCGCTCCGCGATCGTCTCACGCGCTCACCCGGGCGGTTCGCGGAGCTACGATGCGCGGGGCTCGGAGGACAGGATATGAGGATCATCGCCGTGTCGTGCCTGCTGTGTGTCGTGGTCGCGTGCGGCGACGACGGTCCGGCGGCGAGCCCGGACGCCGCCGTCGATGCGCTGGCTGACGTGACCTGCGACGAGAGCCGTCTCGTGACGACGCTGCGTGTGGTGCCCGGCGTCAAGGCCGTGACCGAGAAGTCGTGCAGCGCCAGCGTCGATCGGCCGGCGACGTGTCTCGAGATCCAGTTCGACCAGCCGATCGATCACGCCAGTCCCACGACTCGGTTTTCGCAGTACCTGTTCCTGGTCCATCGCAGCTGCAGCGCACCGACGCTGGTCGGCGATCCGGGCTACTCGATCGGAGGCTTCTCCGACGCCGAGCTGAGCGTGCTCTACCAGACGAACGTCCTGTGGATCGAGCACCGCTACCAGGGCCGCTCGGTGCCGGCGAGCGCCGACTGGGCGTGGCCCGCGCTGACCATCGAGAACGCCGCGAACGACATGCATCGCGTCATCAGCGAGCTGAGGCACTTCTACACCGGTCGCTGGGTCGCGACCGGCTCGAGCAAGGGCGGCATCACCGCGACGTATCACCGGTACTTCTTCCCCGACGATGTCGACGGCACGATCGCCTACGTCGCGCCGGCGTCGCGCGCGCGGATCGATCCCGAGTACCTGACGCAACTGGGGACGGCGCTGCCTGCGGCATGTGCGCAGGCCGTACGCGACGTGCAGGTGTCCGCGCTGACCACGCGGCGCACGATGACGCTCGCCGGCCTCGAGCCGTATGTCGGCGCGGCCAACGCGCCCTGGGCGCTCGACGTCATCATGGACAGCCTCGACTGGCGGTTCTGGCAGTATTCCGGCGAGACGTTCTGCAACACGGTTCCTACCGACGCGTCGAGCGACGCGGTGTTTCTCGCGTTCGTCATCGACATCTCGGACATCGGCGACTCGAGCGCTCCCTCCTCGCAGCGCTCCGCCGGCGCGCTGAGCTACGAGTGGCTGACCGAGCATGGCTACCCGCTCCAGGTCGGCGCCCACGTGGCGCCGCTCCTGAGCGACCCGATCGCGAAGCGGACCATGGAGGAGAGCTTCGTCGCCCAGTTTCCCGAGGTGCCGTTGCCCGCCTACGACGGCGCGGTGACGGCCGCGGTCCGGACGTGGGCCCGCGACAACGCCGAGCACCTGCTTCTGCTCTATGGCCAGCACGATCCGTGGCGCGGCGGCGCGCTCGAGACGCCGGTGAAGCCGAGCTCGGGGCGCTTCATCGTGCCGGCGGGGACGCACCGCTCTCACCTCGACGGGCTACCGGCGCAGGAGCTCGAGGCCGCGCTCGCACTGGCGTCGGCGATGTTCGGCCGCGCTCCCGAGATGCAGCGGCTGGCCGCGGCCTCGCGCGCCGCGGCGACACACCAGGCGATGGTGGAGCGCGAAGAACGCCGGGCGTGGCCCGTTCACTAGATCCCGTGCCCCGCAAGGTGGTCTGGATACGCTAGATCTAGACCGTGGCCAGCCCGTCCGCCGTCGCCCGACCGAGCCTGCGCGCCGCACTCGACGCCGCGTTCGCGGCACTTCCAGCGACGCTGCGGGCTCGAGAGAACGGCGCGCTCGTGCCCGGCGCGGGCAGCGCGGCGTGTCGCGCGATCAGCGACGTCTACGACGCGGGCATCGCGTCGCGGTTTGCCGAGGCAGCCGCCGGCGTCACGTTGCCGCTCGCGCTCGTCGCGACCGGTGGCTGGGCCCGGGGGGCGCGCGGGGCGGGCGCGG
>JAEWJO010000263.1 GCA_023386455.1 Pseudomonadota bacterium
CCGCCGCCCAGACCGCCCGCGCCGCGACCCACGCGCCGGCCCGCCCCGAGCTCCCGGCCGAGGCGGTCGCCGCCGCCGACGACGGCGCGCCGATCAGCAAGACCGCCATCCGCGATGCGATGCGCGAGGTGATCCCTCACCTCGCCGAGTGCTACGACGCCGCGATCCCGACGCTGCAGGGCAACGAGCTCGAGCTCGTCGCCGAGCTGACGCTGACGGGCGATCCCGACGTCGGCACCCTGATCGACGCCAAGGAGCTCGCCGACAAGGCCGGGACGAAGCTCCCCGCGACGTTCGACGACTGCCTGCGGACGACGTTCCAGTCGCTGGCGCTGCCGCCCCTCCGGGAAGGCGACACCGTGACCGTTCACTACCCCTTCGTGTTCTCGCACTAGCGGCGGCAGCGGTGTTACGCTCGCGGCGATGCGACGTGGGCTCGCCGTCCTGGTTCTCCTCGGCGCGGCAACGCCTGCCGCTGCCGATGACAATGATCTCGTGCTCGGCCGTCTCGCGACGCGAATGACCGACGGGAGCGGGAACGTCACCAATGTCATCGGCCAGAACCTCGAGCTTCGCGCCCTCGCGTCGCAGCTCGGCGTCGTGCTCGCGCCTCATCTGATGACGCCCGCCGATACGCTCGGCTTCGCCGGCTTCCAGCTGACGGTCGACTACGCGATGACGACGATCGACTCGTCGGCGTCATACTGGCGCGTGCTGCAGTCGAGCAAGGATCCGAGCGGCACGAGCGAGGCGGCGCACGGCTCGGACGTGCTGAACACCGTCGGCTTCTTCGTCCGCAAGGGCCTGTGGTTCCTCCCGGTTCCGTCGATGGAGGTCGGCGTCGGCGCGACTCACCTCGTCGACTCGCGCACGTGGACCGGCCAGCTCTACACGAAGGTCGCGCTCCACGAGGGCTACCACCAGCTCCCGATCCCGAGCCTCGCGGTGCGCGGTGCGGTGTCGCGCATGATGAACCAGCGCGAGCTCGACCTGACCGTCGCGTCGGTCGACGTCACGGTGTCCAAGCACTGGGGCGTCGGCGGGACGTGGCGCTTCGATCCGTTCGGCGGGTGGAACGCGCTGCTCATCGTGCCGCGGTCCGAGGTGATCGATCCGACGCCGAACATCGATCCGCTGGCGCCCGGCAACCAGGACGACCTGCTCCTCAACTTCGTCTTCCGCGATCAGGACAACATCCTGCGCCACCGATTCTTCGTCGGCGCGAAGATGCAGTACTACGTGTTCCAGCTGACGCTCGAGGCGCAGTTCGCGCTCGCGGGCAGCTCGATCGACGATCGCGGCGGCACGAACGACGTGTGCATGCCGAATTCGACGACCGCGAACTGCGACGCGAAGGACACGGCGGCGGCGCAGCGCACGCTGTCGATGTCGGCCGGCTTCGACTTCTGAACCGGCACCTAGCCGGACGTGACGGCCTTCATGCGGATCGTCTGCGTCGAGTGACTCGCGCCGGCGAGCGCCTGGCGCAGGGTGCTGCGGAGGAGCGGCGCGGTGAGGACGCGCTCGATCCGCATCGACTGGCACAGCGCGATCGATGTCTTGCCGAGCGCGAACACGCTGCCGAACCAGCCCTGCTCGCGGATCGAGTGCAGGTGGAGGATCTCGGCCGGCGTCATCGCCTGGAGATCGGCGAACAGCAGCTGTGGGCGGGGCGGGGGATCGTCGATCAGAGCGGCGACGAGGTCCTTGACGCTCCGGCTGACCTGGAGCGTGATCCGGAGGAGGGCCAGCTCGCTCTCGATCCAGGCCTGCTGCTCGGGGTCCGGCGCATAGGCGATAGCGCGCATGATCTCGCCAGGATCCTGATAGCCGGGGGTACCTCGGGGGCGGAGTCGAGGGTGACTGGCCATACCCAGGGAATCGACCGCATGCCCCCGATGTAAAGGGGCAGGTTTGCGCTAAGGTGCGCCGCAGTGTCGACCGAAGCCCCCGAGACCACGAGCGAAGACGCTCCGCCGGCCGCCCCACAGGTCGGTTTTCCAAAGAAGGTCCTGTTCTGGATCGCGGGTATCGCGATCGCGCTGTGGGCGTTCGCGCTCTACACCGGCAGCATCGTCGTCATCAGCATCGTCGGAGGACTGACGCTGGTGATCGGCTTCTTGCTGCTCCGCGCGTACCTGTTCATCCGGAAGCAGCGCAACGTCGTCAACATCCTCCAGGGTGCGGCCACGGGATCTCCCGAGGCGCGCCGCCAGGCACTCGGCAAGCTCGAGGCCGGCAAGGATGCGAACGATCCGACGAACGTGTTCGCGCGCGCCCAGCTGATGGCCGCCGACGATCCGAACGCGGCGCTGAAGCTCATCGAGAGCGTGCCGCTCACGAAGTACCCGCCGGGCATGCAGGATGACGTGTCGCTGCTGAAGACCCAGCTCTACCTCGGCCTCGGTCGCACCGCCGACGCGCGCAAGGCGGCCGACACGATCAACCTCGACAACCCCGAGCGCAAGCAGGCGCGTCCGCTCGCCGCATCGATCGTCGCCGAGGCGTGGGCTCGCACGGGCAAGCCGAAGCAGGCCCTCGCGCTGCTCGACTCGATGGAGGTCCCGCCGAAGGACGCCGAGCAGATCGCGATCCAGGCGCGCGTCGCCAAGGTGTTCGCGCGGTTCGCGGCGAACCAGCGCGGTCACGCTCGCAACGAGCTGAACGCGCTCGCCGACGAGGATGTGAACCACCTCGGCCGCTTCCTCGATCCGCGCTTCAAGGTGCACCCCGAGCTGCAGAAGCTCGCGCGCCAGGTGCTCGAGAAGCACCCCTCCGCGCGCAAGATGATGAAGGTCCAGGCTCAGAGGCGCTGATGGGCGCTCTCGACCAGCCCACGTTCGAGACCATCGTCGGCACGGGCTGTCCGTCCTGCCACGGCCGCTCGCTCGAGATCCGGAGCTTCATCGATCGAAGCCTCGTCGTGATGCTCGCGGACCCGAACAACGAGGGCCGCTGGGTGCACGACGGCGAGAAGTTCGTCGACGGCACGTATCGCATCACGTGCACCGCGTGCGCGCACGTCGTGTTCTCGAGCGACGTCTGCCCGCGCTGCAACGCCGCCGATGCGCTCGCCCGGGCACTCGACACGCCGAGCCGCATCACCGTGCCGAAGCGCTGCCCGAAATGCAGCGAGCTCGAGCTCCTCGCGATCGCGCTCGTCCCGGCGACCGCCCGCTACGGCGGCGGCGAGACGCCGAAGCCCAAACCGCTCGCGGAGTGGGGCGAGGACGGCTACCACGTCGTCGCGTTTGCGTGCCACGCGTGCGACAACGCGGTCGTCGCCGAGCGCTGCCCGCTCTGCGATGCACCGGGCCCGCTACGGCCGAGACCGTAGCGCCATCCCGCCACAGCGCGCGCTCGCGCCTGCGCTATTCGATCTCGAGCGGAACCTCGTAGATCTCGTTCGTGCCGTGTCCCGCCTTCGCGTGGACGCGCATCACCGCCTCCTTGCTCGGTCCCTCCGAGAGGCAGAACACCTTGCCGCTCGCTGGATCGGCCCACGCATGCAGGAACTTCACGCCCTCGCTGTTCTGGATGTCGAGATCCGCCTTGTGCGCGGCCGCGAGTGCTTTCTGATCGATCCCCTTCATGCCCGAGTGCACGTCGATGAATTTCATTGCCCACTCCTCCTTTGCCGGCACACCCGAGCACGCCGCATGCCGCCTCTCGTGCGTATACTTTCGACCCGTGACGTACGCGATCCTGTTCCTGCTCGCCGTCGGCATCGTGTGGTGGTGGACGTCTACGGTCGCGGTGACGGTCGATCGCGTTCCGGAGGTGTCGGCGCGGATCCAGTTCCCGACGACGCTTCGCATCACCGATCCGGCGCTCGCCGTGAGCCAGCTCGAGCGCCCCGACGAGATCGTGATCCCTCACCAGTACGCGACGCTCGTCCTCGTGTTCCCGCTGACGACGCCGGCGACGCTCGCGATCACCGCGCCGATCGAGCACGGGTTCACGCGTGCCGACCTCGTGCGCGCGATCTGCGACGAGTACGAGAACGTCTACGACATCGAGGAGGCGACGGCGCAGACGAAGCCCATCCCCGAGTCGGAGAGCGCGACGCTCGGCCGCAACCGCACCGATGGCCTGTACGGCATCTGGGGCCACGACCGAGGAGACCTCGTCATGACGGCCGTGCACTGGACGCGGAGTCCGGACTCTCGCGTCACGATCCGGCCGCACATCGAGGCGCGGCCGAAGCCCGAGCTTCCGCCGTCTGCATAGCGGAGGAGACACATCCATGAGAGCGATCGTGGTGACGGATCAGGCCGCGGGAACCGCGGGCATGAAGCTGGCGGACCGGCCCGAACCCCGGACCGCGATCAACGACGTCGTCGTTCAGGTCCATGCCTCGGGCTTCGTCGGAACCGAGCTGGGCTGGCCGTCGACCTGGTCCGATCGTCTCGGTCGTGACCGGACGCCCACGATTCCTGGCCACGAGCTGGCCGGCGTCGTCACCGCCCTCGGCTACGGTACGACGGGACTGTCGGTGGGGCAGCGCGTGTTCGGCCTCGCCGACTGGTATCGCGACGGAACCCTCGCGGAGTACCTGGCGATCGAGGCACGCAACCTCGCGCCGCTGCCGGGCGACGTCGACTTCACGGTGGGTGCGAGCCTGCCGATCTCGGGCCTGACCGCGTGGCAGGGATTGTTCGTGCTCGGCCACCTTCGCGCGGGGCAGAGCGTTCTCGCGCACGGCGCCGCCGGTGCAGTCGGGTCGATGGTGACGCAACTCGCGCGAGAGGCCGGCGCCTACGTGATCGGTACCGGTCGCGCGGCCGATCGTCAGACGGCGCTCGGCTTCGGCGCAAACGAGTTCGTCGACCTCGGCAACGACACCCTCGAAGACGTCGGCGGCGTCGATCTGGTGTTCGATGTCATCGGTGGCGAGATCGGGAAGCGGTCGTCGCGCCTGATCCGACGGAATGGCACGCTGGTGTCCATCGTCGGGCCGGCCGAGGAGCGGCCCGTCGACGGCCTCGCGGTCGACTTCGTGGTCGAGTCGGATCGCGCTCAGCTCGGCGAGATCGTCGCGCGGCTGCGCGACGGACGACTGCGGACGAACATCGGCACCGTCTCGCCCCTCGACGCTGCGGTCGCCGCCTTCAACCCGACCGAGCGACGCACGGGGAAGACCATCATCCGCGTTCGTCCGTGAGACCCGGTCGGGCTCGCGCGATCAGTCGCGCTTGTACATCGTCATGACGCAGGCGCCGCCGAGCCCCAGGTTGTGCTGGAGCGCGACCTTGGCACCTTCGACCTGACGCGCCTCGCCCTGGCCCCGGAGGTGCCAGACGAGCTCGGTGCACTGCGCGAGGCCGGTCGCGCCGAGCGGGTGGCCCTTCGAGAGCAGGCCGCCCGACGGGTTGGTGACGTACTTGCCGCCGTACGTGTTGTCACCGTCCCAGATGAACTTCTCGGCCTCGCCCTCCTTGCACAGGCCGATCGCCTCGTACGTGAGGAGCTCGTTCGCCGTGAAGCAGTCGTGGAGCTCGACGACGTCGATGTCGTCGGGGCCGATGCCGGTCTGCTCGTAGAGCTTCTTCGCGGCGTTCTTCGCCATGTCGAAGCCGACCATCTTGATCATCGAGTGCTCCTCGAACGACGACGGATAGTCGGTCGTCATCACCTGGCCCGCGATGTAGACGGGGTTGGAGATGCCGTGCTTCTTCGCGAACTCGTCGGAGCAGAGGACCGCCGCGGCGGCACCGCACGTCGGCGGGCAGCACTGGTAGCGCGTCAGCGGATCGAAGACCTCGGGCGACTGCATGATCTGCTCGAGCGAGTAGGTCTCCTTGAACAGCGCGTACGGGTTCTTCGACGCGTGGAGGCGAGCCTTCTCGGCGATCTTGCCGAACGTCTCCTTCTTCGTGCCGTACTTCCAGCGGTACTCGCGGCCCGCTCCGCCGAACATCTGGGCAGCGGGCGGCGCCTGGTTGAAGCCCTGCTCCTCGTTCATCACGTTGACGAACTTGTCGAGCGGGTTCGCGCGATCGGTCCACTTGGCCTGCAGCGCGCCGGCTTCCATCTGCTCGAAGCCGACGACGATCACGCACTCGGCCATGCCGCCGGCGACCGCCTGCGTGCCGAGCATCAGCGCGGAGCTGCCGGTCGAGCAGTTGTTGTTGACGTTGAAGACCGGGATGCCGGTCAGGCCGAGCTGGTAGACCGCGCGCTGGCCGCACGTCGAGTCGCCGTAGACGTAGCCGGCGAACGCCTGCTGCACCTCGGTGTAGGGGACGTTCGCGTCGGCGAGCGCGGCCTTGCCGGCCTTCGCTGCCATCACGTGATACTCCTCGCTCTTACCCGGCTTCTGGAACGGAACCATTCCGACGCCGATGACATTTACTTTGCGGGGCATGGTCATTTCTCCTTAGAGCAGGCCTTTGAGGAAGCCGAGGCGGTGCGCGACGGAGACATCTCCGTCGACGCGAAGCTGGCCGTGTTGATAGAGGGACTTGAGGTTGCCGCTCGCGAGAGCGGGCAGGTCGGCATCGGCGATCGTGAGCACCGCCGAGGAGCCGGCACCGAGGTCGTAGGACTTCGAGGCGTCGGGGCCAGTGACCTTGAACGTCACCGACGCGCGAACCTCCTGGCCGAGCGCCTTGTTCTCGGCGAGGCGCTTGTCGAGCGCGGCGAAGAACTTCGGCGCGTTCGGATCGGCCGCCTTCGCGGGAGCCGCGGCCGCGGGCGCAGACGACGCGGCGGGAGCCGCACCGCCGACACCCTTGCGCTTCATCACGGTCTCGATCGCCTTGCTCGGGTCGATCTTGAACAGCGTGTTGAGCTTCTGTGACGCCATCACGTTGCCGCTGATCTTCAGCTTGCCCGTCGTGAACAGCTTCATCGGATCGGCCTTGCCCTGCGTCAGGTCGAGGAAGTCCGACTCGGAGAGCTCGAGCGTGCACTCCGCCGCGCCCTCACCGGTGGTGACCGCGCCGTTCTTCAGGTCGACGATGAATGCCTTGCTGCCGACCTTGAACGCGTAGACGACGCCGACCTTCGTGACGTCGGGGTTCTGCTTGATGACCTCGCCGAACACCTCGAACGCATCGTCGACGGTGGGCGTGTACGCGGCTGCGGGCACGCTCGCCGCGGCCGCCTGGCTCGCGCCGCCGGTGCGCTTCTTCGTCTCGGCGAGCACCATCTCGGGCGTGATCTTCTTCAGGAAGCCGAGCTTCTGCGACGCCATCACGTCGCCGGAGATCTTGAGCTTGCCCGAGGAAAACAGCTTCATCGCGTCGGCCTGGCCGGTCGCCATCGCCATGAAGTCCGAGTCGCTGATGTCGAGCGTGCACTGGGCCGAGCCCTTCGCACCCTCGTGGACCGCGCCGGGCGGCGTCGACAGATCGATCGTCCACTGCGCCTCGGGGTTCGAGAGCTTGAACAGGAACGTCGTCTTGACCTTCTCCTGCGTCGCCGGGTTGCCAGCGACGAAGTTGCCGATCGCGCGGAAGATGTCGGCGCTGTTCGGCACCGCGGCGGCCTGCGTGGCACCCGCCGCAGCCGGCGCCGCCTTGGGCTTCGGCTTCGGCAGCTCGGTCCACAGCTCGGCGGCCGCGTTCGAGATGCAGACCTCGCCGCGCTCCTTGATCTTCGTGCGGAAGAGGATCTTGTTGCCCTCCTTCCACATCTCGGTGATCAGCGTCTCGCCGGGGAGCACCGTCGACGCGAAGCGCGCCTTCAGGCTCTTGATGAAGCGAGGATCGCCGTCGGGCGCGAGCTGTGCGACGGCGCGCGTCGCGAAGCCGAACGAGCACAGACCGTGGAGGATCGGCTTCTGGAAGCCGAACGCCTTCGCGAACCCGGGATCCGCGTGGAGCGGGTTCCAGTCACCGGACAGGCGATAGAGCAGGGCCTGGTTGTCGCTCGTCTTGTCCTCGACGACCTTGTCGGGCGCGCGATCGGGCGGGACGTTGACGTCGGCACTCGGGCCGCGATCGCCGCCCCAGCCGCCGGCGCCGCGGACGAACGTCGTCAGCTCGTTCTTGATGAGGACGTCACCGGCGTCGTCGTACGTCGTGAACTCGGTGACGACGAGCGCGTTCTTGCCCTTGTCGAAGATGTCCTTGACCTTCGCCTTCGTTGTCAGCTTGCCGGTCGTCGGCAGCGGACGGAGGACCTCGGTGTACTGCTCGCCGTGGAGCACGCGATCGAGGCCGAAGTTGAGGCCGGGCGCCGTGACGCCGCGCTTGGCCTGATCGAACACCATGTTGATCGCGGGCAGCACGCCGAAGCTCGGCAGCACCTTCATGCCCTTGCCGCTCATCTCGTAGACGAGCGACAGGTCGGCCTCGTTCGTCGGATCCTTCGCGGCGCCGACACCGAGCGCGTAGAGCGACACGTCGCGCGTATCGTAGGTCCACGACTGCTCGGGATACGTGAAGCCGAGCGCGGCGTCGACGTCGATGAATTCGTTGCCGCCCTTGCTCGGGCCGGCCTCGACGTTCGCCATGATCGGCTGCATCGACTCGGCGACCGAGCCGGGATGCTCCGCCTTGTCGAAGCTCGTGATCGTCTTCCACGCCGAGTCGACGTCCTCCGGCGAGATCGTGCGGCCGAGCTTGAACGTCTTGCCGGTGGTGCGCTCCCAGCGCAGCTTCGCGTAGAAGCCGCCGCCGACCTCGTAGAGGCCGCCGGTCTCCTCGGTCGTCTCGTGCGCGAGCTTGGCGACGAGCGCCGACACGTACTCGGGCTTGAGCGCGTCGAGCAGCTCCTTCGGCAGGACGGTCTCGGTCATGCGCGAGCCGGCGATCGGCGCGATCGTGTTGACGATGATGTTGCGCTTGCGACCCTCGGCCGCGAGCGTCTGCGTGAAGCCGTGGATGCCCAGCTTGGCCATCGAGTAGTTGGCCTGGCCGAAGTTGCCGTAGATGCCGGCGGCCGACGACGTGTTGATGATGCGGCCGTAGCCCGCGTCGCGCATGTAGCTCCACGCCGCGGCGGTGACCTTGTACGTGCCGAACACGTGGACCTTGTAGACGAGGTCCCAGTCGGCCTGCGTCATCTTCTGGAACGAGACATCGCGGAGGATGCCGGCGTTGTTGATGACGATGTCGATCTTGCCCCACGTGTCGATCGCGGTCTTGACGATCTGATCGCCGTCCTCGACGGAGTTGTAGTTCGCGACCGCCTCGCCACCCTTCTCCTTGATCTCGGCGACGACCTTGTCGGCCGCGGTTCCACTCTTGCCCTCGCCAGTGAAGCTACCGCCGAGGTCGTTGACCACCACCTTCGCGCCTCGCGATGCGAGCAGCAGGGCGTGGCTGCGACCGAGGCCGCCGCCGGCGCCGGTCACGATTGCTACTTTTCCGTCGTATCGCAGCTCTTTGCTCATCGGGTCTCCCTCGGCCTTCTTGTCGTTCGTTTTGCTGTTGAGGTCGATGCAGTGGTCAACACCGCCGGAAACAGTGCTTTGAAGTCGTCGATCAGATCGCGCAGCCGCGCGTCTTCCTTGTGCAGCACCGCGGTCATCGCGGCGCCGATCATGAACTGGAGCGTGAAGTCGAGCCCGCGCTCGAGGCCCGGGTGCTCGGACACGTCCTTGCCGAACAGCGTCTTCGCCTGGTGGAGGATGCGATCGCGCAGCGCGCGCTCGGCCGTGATCAGCACGGGGCGCAGCTCGGGATCGGTCCGTGCCGCGGTGCGGAGCTCCATCGCGACCTGGAAGAACGTGCCGGAGAAGCACTGCCACAGCAGCTCGAGCACGGCGTCGGTACGGGCGCGCCCGTCGGGCAGACCCTGGGCGAGCATCTTCAGCTCGCGCGCGCGCATCTCGGCGAGGTGATCGACCGCGGCGACGAGCAGCTCCGTCTTCGACGGGAAGTGATGGAGCAGCGCACCGCGCGAGGCATCGGCGCGGCGCTGGACCTCGAGCGTCGTCGTCCGCGCGAAGCCGACCTCGATCAGGCTCTCGACCGCTGCATCGAGGAGCGCGCGCCGGGTCTCGTCGCGGCGCTGCTGCTGGGTCCTCGGTGCACGGGCAGCTTCCGGCATTGCGTACGGGGTGTACCGCCCCAAAAACAGTCAGTCAAGACTGTTTGTATCTTAGATCCGACAACGGCCGACGAGATCCGCATATATTGTGCGGCGTGCGCGCCGTTGTTTTCGCCCTCGGGCTCGCTGCTTGCGGTTTCGAGCACGGTTCGCTGACCGGCGATAGGACCGATGGAGGGGGCGGCTCTGGCTCGGCCGGGAGCGATGCCGGTTCCGTCGCGCCCGGCGATGGCACTCCCGCGTGCGCGTGGAGCTACGTCCCGACGAACTTCGATCCGTGCACGTTGCCCGCGGCCGCGCCGCTCGACGTCACCGGTGCGCTGACGATCGACACCGCGTCGACGACGCTGCCGACGAAGGTGCTCGCGCAGTCCGACGGCACGCCGCTCACCGTCATCCACCTCTCGACGCTGTCGGTTCAGGGTGGTCGCACGCTGACCGTCACGGGCAGCGCGGTCGTGTTCGCCGTCGACGGCAAGGTCGAGATCGACGGCACGATCGTCGCCGCGGCGGGCGCGAGCCATCCGTCGCAGTGCGCGAGCTCGATCGGTGCGGCAGGTGCCGACTCGCAGGACGGCTCGAGCGGCGGCGGCGGTGGTGGTGGCGGCGGCGCAGCCGAGGTC
>JAEWJO010000288.1 GCA_023386455.1 Pseudomonadota bacterium
GCACGTGCTCGCCGTCGGCGACCGCCGCGCGCGCCGCGCGCCGCAGCGTCACGAGCCGGCGCTCGAGGTCGTCGGCCGCGAGCGCGACCCGCAGGCGGCCGGTGTCGAACACCGCCTCGGTCCCCGCCTCGAACGCGAACCCGCTGCCTGCGGCGAGCGAGAACGCGATCCGGACCGGATCGACGTAGAGGGGAATGCCCTCCTCGCCGACGTCCAGCAGGCGGTCGGTCGGATCGAGCAGGGACTGCTTCCAGCGGTCGAGGCGCGCACGCGCGGCAGGGTCGATCACACGGCCAATCTACAGATCTGGCTGGATCGGCCAACAAAACGGCCAGGATGGGAGAGATCCCGAGATCATCTTGTCGTCGGCGCCCACTAGTGTAACATGGACACTATGAGCGCTGCATCGGGTGGGAATTGGATCGAAATCCCGGGGGTTGGCCTGATCGAGCCCGGCTCGATCGACGACGCGCGGCTCGGTGCCCTGCTCGGCATGGCGGTCGGCGACGCGCTCGGCACGACCTACGAGTTCGAGCGCCTCGAGCAGGCGCCCTACCCGGCGCTCGCGACCGGTCCGGCGACCGACATCGTCGGCGGCGGCCCGTTCGATCTCGTCGCCGGCCAGGTCACCGACGACACCCAGATGGCGACCTGCATCGCACGCAGCCTGCTCGCCAGCCCCGCCGCCCCGTCGTGGTTCGATCGCCTGAACGCGCTCGATCTCGCGACCCGCTACGTCGCCTGGTACCAGCACGCGTTCGACGTCGGTAGCCAGACCTCGAGCGCGCTCGGCCGGATCGAGAGCGGCGATCCGATCATGGCCGCCGGCCGCCTGACCTGGCACGCCAGCGGTCGCCATGCCGCCGGCAACGGGTCGCTGATGCGCGCCGCCCCGCTCGGCGTCGCGCTTGCCGGCTGCTCGATCGAGCAGCTGGTCGAGGGCGCGCTGACCGACTCGCTGCTCACGCACGCCGACCCTCGCTGCGTGCTCGCGGTCGCCGCATTCGATGCCGCGATCGCGCACGCGATCCGCGCGTCGGGCGCGTCCGCCGCACGTGGACCCGACGTGCTCCGTGCACGCGGAGAGGCGATGCTCGCGGCCGGGCGCGCCGCACTACCCGTCGCCGTCGCTCGCCTGCGCGACCTGTGGTCCGACGATCGCGACGACCTCGCCGCGATCTCGACCGCCGAGGCCGACATCACGCGCGATCTCGATGCCGCGCTCGCCGAGGAGCCCGGCGTGTACCGCGTCGAGCTCGATGTCCACAGGACCGCCGGCTTCGTGCGCGTCGCGTTTCGCCTCGCGTTCTGGCACGTCGTCCGCACGCCGTGGCGCGACGCGGTCGTCGACGTCGCGAGCCGCGGTGGCGATGCCGACACGAACGCCGCGATCGTCGGCGCGCTCGTCGGCGCACGCGATGGTGTCTCGCAGATCCCGTCCGCCTGGATCGAGCGCGTGCTCGGCGTGACGCAGCCCGGTCCGGCCGAGTGGGCCGACGCCCACCATCCGCGTCACCTCGTCGCGCTCGCCGCTGCCCTCCGATAGGGGTCAGACATGACTTGTATGACTGACCAGCTGGTTAGTCATACAAGTCATGTCTGACCCCTCACGCCGAGCGAGCGGAGCTTCGCGGCAAGCGCGTCCGCCTGGTCGGCATGGTTGTAGAGGTGCGCCGAGATCCGGACGAGCGGCCCGGTCGCGAAGTCGACGATCGGAATCTCCCAGCCGTCCTCGAGGAGGCGCTTCTCGAGCGCGAGACACGTCGTGTTCGGCGGCAGCCCGATCGGCACCGCGGCCATCGTGCCGACGCTGTCCTCCGGCGCGTACGTGCTCGCGCCGAGCGCGGCGGCGAGGCGCTGCCGCATCTCGAGGACGAGCACGTGGTTGCGTGCGATCACGTGCGACCAGCCATTGCCCATCTCGGCGAGCGTGGCGATCGCAGACGGCACGGTCAGGTGCGGTGTCGGATCGTGCGTGCCCATCCAGTCGAGCTCGGCGTGGAACCGGTTCGCCGGACCGTACTCGGCGCTCGCGCCGTGCGACGTCACGACCGGGCGGAATGGCTGCGCCGCCGACGCGATCACGAACGCCGTGCCCTTCGGCGCGCACAGCCACTTGTGACTGTTGCCCGTGTACCAGGTGACGCCGAGGTCCAGCAGCGCGCCGACGTCGAGCGCGAGCTGGCCGGCCGCGTGTGCGCCATCGATGATGACGGCGATGCCACGCGCCGCGAGGAGCGGCACGATGCGCTCGACGGGCAGCACGAGCGCCGTCGGGCTCGTGATGTGATCGAACAGCGCGAGCTTCGTGCGCGGCGTGATCGCGGTCGCGAACGCCTCGACGAGCGCGTCGGCGTCGAACGGCACCGGCAGCTTCACGACGCGGATCGTCGCGCCGCGAACGTCGGCGACGCGCCGCAGCTGGTTCATGCACGCGCGGTACTCGTGATCGGTCGTGAGGATCTCGTCGCCGTCGCGAAGTGCCGTCGAGGCGAGCGCGATCGCGACGCCGGTCGTCGCGTTCGGCACGAAGCTCAGGCGCTCGCTCGGCGCGCGCAGAAACTCGGCGAGCACGGCGCGTGCCGCGTCGATCTCGCGCTGCCACTCGAGGACGAGGAAGCGCATCGGTGCCTCCTCGAGCCGCGTGCGCCACGCCTCGGCGGCGCGCAGCACGGCCTTCGGACAGCCGCCGAACGAGCCATGGTTCAGGTGATGGACGTGCGGCGACAGCGCCCAGCGATCGAGCGGCGATGCAGGCTCGGCGAGCTTCACGCCGGAAGCATCGCTCAGATCTTCTTGCGGCGCTGCTGGAACGAGTACGGACGGTGGCCCCCGCCCTTCGACTCGGCGTCGCCCTCCTCGAGCGGCGTGCCGGCGATCGGCTCCTCGGCGCCCGCGCGGAACTTCACCGCCGACAGCGGACTCTCCTGGACGAGCACCGTGTTCGAGCGGCCGATGATCTGCTCGGTGCCCTCGAGCTTGTCGATGTCCTCGAGGATCTGCTCGACCGACTGGTACCGCTCGTCGCGCGAGTCGCGCGTCATGCGATCGAAGATGTCGTCGATGCCGTGCGGGAGCGTGCCGTTGATCTGCGACGGCATCGGCGAGCGACGGCCCGGCA
The DNA here is from genome assembly GCA_023386455.1 of Pseudomonadota bacterium. Classification (GTDB taxonomy): domain Bacteria; phylum Myxococcota_A; class Polyangia; order Haliangiales; family Haliangiaceae; genus JABFXX01. The sequence continues at coordinate 3,122 of JAEWJO010000288.1, forward strand.
GCTTCCGCGTCAGGAGCTCGTAGAAGATGATGCCGAGCGCGTAGATGTCGGCCTGCGCGCCGGCGGCCGTCGGGTCGGTGTAGAGCTCCGGCGCCATGTACGCGACGTTGCCCATGCCGACGTAGATCTGGCGGATCACGGCGTGGTCGCGCTCGACGATCCGTGTGAAGCCGAAGTCGGACACCTTCACGTTTCCGTAGGCGTCGATCAGCAGCTGCTCGGGCTTGAGGCCGCGGTGATAGACCTTCTGCGCGTGCGCGGCGCGCAGCGCGTGCAGCGTCTGCAGCAGGTAGCGGAACGACAGGTCGACCGGAATCTCCTCGGCGTCGTTGATGAGCCGGCGCGCCGAGCCGTTCGCGGCGAGCTCGGTGATGAGGTACGGGTACTCCGACCAGATGTTGACGTCGTGGATCGGCAGGATGTTCGGATGCGCGAGGTTGCCCCACGCACGCACGACGTCGGTGAAGCGCCGCACGATCTCGTTGCGCTGATCCTCGCTGAAGAAGCCGAACAGGTCGCGGACCTCCTTCATCGCGACCTCGCGATTGAGCGCGACCTGCCTCGCCCGATAGACGGTGCCCATGCCACCGCTGCCGATCGAGGCCAGCTTCTCGTAGCGCTGCTCTTCCATCGAGATCTCGCCTCCGGCGACAGCCGACGGGCGACCACCCGACGATGCGACCTTGGGACCGGCGTCCTTCGCCGGCAGTGCACGCGCGACCGAGGCATCGCTGCGCCCGAGCGTCGCGCCCGCCGCGGCGACGGCCGCCGCGCTCGGAATCGGCATCGCGCCGGTCTGCATCGCGCGCGTCTGCCGCAGCTTCTTGAAGTGCGAGACCGCGCGCTCGGTGAACTCGGGCAGGTTGCCGCCGTTGACGACGGTCTCGCCGTCGGGCGTCACCTCGAGGCTCTCGTTCGCGTGATCGTGGCGGAGGTATCCCGACTTCTCGAGAAAGCCGATGTACTCGCCGAACGGAATCGACACGGCGCCCTCGCAGACGCGGCGGATATCGTCGTAGCGGTTCTGGCGGCCGTAGCGCGCCTCGGCCATCACGTTGGCGAGGATGAAACGGGCCTCCTCGCAGAGCACTTCCTTCGTGACCTTGGCGCGGCCTTCCATGACCTTGGAATTGTAGGCAGGCCGGAAGACAGGAAGCAATCAAGCGCCCCGCGCAAACGCGGCCGATTCGCTCAGGGCGGCCCTTCCGCGACAAGCCGTTCGACGAGCGGGCGGTCGGCCGGCAGGATGTCCCAGCTCGGCAGCGATGCGGTCTCGACCCACTGCACGTCGGCGACCTCGACGGCGCGCGGGTCGCCGTCGACGATGCGGCACGCGTAGCCGAGCATGACGAGGTCGAATGCCGGGTACGCGTGGAACAGGACGTCCCAGATCCGGCCGACCTCGACGGTGACCCCGATCTCCTCGGTCAGCTCGCGCGCGAGCGCGGCCGCCGGCGCCTCGCCCGGCTCGACCTTGCCTCCGGGAAACTCCCACTGCAGCGGCAGCGCCTGATCGGCGCGGCGCTGGGTGATCAACACGCGGCCGTCGTGCGCCATGAGGCCGGCGACGACGAGCGTGCGCTTGCGCGGAGCCGGTTCACTCACGCCAGCAGCTCCATGCGATCGACGAACGGTGTCACGCACGGCGGACCGTCCGCGTGGAGGTACGCGGCGACGCGACCGCGCTCGATCGCGACGATCGTCGCGCTGCGCGTGCCGTAGCGGTCGCTGTGGATGCAGTTCGCGGTCAGCTCGCGCGCGAGCTCCGGTGCCAGGTGCGACGGCGGTACCTGAGCGAGCGGCACGCGCTCGTGATCGCCGAGAATGATCGCGAGCCGCGCCGCCAGCGGTCCCACCGCGCGCGACTCCGCGAGCGCCGCTTCGATCGCGCTCGTCACGCGCTCGCAGCGCGGGAAGCCCGGCGCGCGCAGCCGATCGTTGCACAGCACGTGGATCCCGCGCGGCAGCTCGACGACCTCGCGCGTGCCCGCATCGCGGCGCAGGTACGCGACCGACAGGCGATCGGCATCGCCCCACACGAGGTTCATGCTCGCGTACTCGCGCGGATCGATCGCCGCGACGTACGCGTCCGGATCCTCGGCGCTCGCCATCTCGCGCACGATGAGGCCGCGCGACTTGAGGCCCGGCGGTGGCGTCGTCAGTGCGATCTGGTTCGTCACCGCCACGAACCTGCCGGCGCGATGTACCGCGAGCCACGTGCCGCCCGACTGGAGGTCGACGCCACCGGCCACACCCGGCGCGAGTCGCTGCGGCGGGAGCGTCGCGCGCGCGTAGAGCTCGTCGCGATTTGCGGCCAGGACCAGCGGCGACTCGGCGACGCCGAAGAGGATAGCTATCGTGCACATCGACGAAAAAAAGTGAGCACGAGAACGTGCTGCGCGGCTTGCATGTGTGGCTTGTGGCCCCTACAGTGCCGCGAGAATGAGACTGTATCCAGGGAAGGTCGACACCATCGCGGCGGAGATCATCACTACGCTGACGCAAGCGGGTGATATCGAAGTCAGCGATGGCAATGAGGCCCAGCTCGACGCCGCGGCTGTACTCAAGGAGTACATCCGCGTCGACAAGGAGCTGACCGAGCGCGCCAAGGACATCCTGGAGATTCGCGGGCTTCCGTATTCGCACCTCGGCCGCACGAAGCGTCAGCTCGCCGAGCAGAAGGAGTTCGGTCTCGGCGAAGAGGGCCTGTCGTGGATCGCGAACCAGATGCTCGAGGCCTTCATGTCCTCGCGCCACATCGATGAGGTTTTCGCCGAGGACGCGATCTTGCGCCGCAAGATCAAGGACATCTGCAAGAAGCACATGACGGTCGACGAGGCGATCGACCAGGAAGTCCGCGACCGCCTGAAGAACATCGAAGAGGGTTCTCAGGCCTGGGACATCGAGTACGCCAAGGTCCTCGAGCAGGTCAAAGGCAAGCACGGCCTGAAGGAGTAGCCCTCCTTCCCACGGCGCCACGCGCCACGAGCTCCCGAAGGGCCGCGTTCATCAACGCGGCCCTTTCTCGTAAGGACCGCCACCGTAAGGAAGGTCACTTGCTCTGTTCTCGAACACGGGCATCCTTTCACGATGGGATCTCGCACGTGTCGAGATTGCATTCAGTCGCCCGTGATGAAGTGCGGGCGCTGCACGCTCACTCGCTGCGCGCGCCACGCGCTCGCCGATGGTCGTCGCTGCGACAAGTGCGAGCGTGACTATCTCGAAGAGGCACCGACGCGTCGCGCGGTGAAGGTCATCTTTGCCCCGCCCGTCGCCCTCCTCGCGGGCGGCATGCTGTTCGGCCTGCTCCTCCCGGTCTCGCTCGGTGGCGCGATCGGCGCCGCGATCATGTGCGCGCTCGTCTGCGCGACCACGGTCGGCGTCGGCGCCGGCACCTGCCGCCTCGTCGACCACAGCGCGCGCTCGATGTTCCTACGCGAACGGGCAGGCACCATTCCAGCGGCGCGACTCCTGCCGTCTCCGAAGCGCTGAGTCGCAGCCCCAGCGCGCGAGCCCCTTGTACGCCTCGTAGCGCAGCGCGGTCACGAACTCCGCGTGGGCGTGCTCCGCGTCGTTCATCGCGAGAAACCCCATCCCGGACTCCGCGTGCTGCCACGACGCGAGCAGGTTCCCCGCGCGAACGCCGTCCTCGATCGACATCTGCTCGCGACATGTCTCGATCAGCTGCGCGAGCGACCGGTACCGGCTCGCGGGCCGCGGATCGACGCACGTGCTCAGCACCAGCTGCATCGGCGCCGGCGCATTCGGCAGCATCGCCGACAGCAGCGATCCGATCACGAGCACGAGCGCGCGCTCGTCGCGAGGACCGATCGCCGCCGGGTGCGGTGGCCTGAACGCGACGCGCGCCGCACCGCCGATATCGACATACGCGATCGGATTGCCGAACTGCGGAAGGTCCGCTTCCCGGACCTCCGACACGATCATCCGGAACACCTCCGCGATCTGGATCGCCCAGCACGCGCAGCGCACCGCGGTCACGTCGGTCCGGCCGTCCCAGTCGATCGCCGCGTATCGCAGCCGCACGCCATCTCCGTCGAGTGGATCGACTGCCTGCATCAGGTGCGGGTGCGGCGGCAGCCGGAGCCACAGCGTCCGCAACCGCGACCAGTCGACACCGCGCGGCCGGTACTCCATCGCGACCGCCGGATAGCCGCCGCCGTCGAACACGCTCAGCGCGCCGAACAGGCGCCCGCGCTTCTCCCAGTCGGCGAGCGCGAGCCAGTCGATCTCGAACGTCCGCATGCCTCCTCGCTCGAAGGCTAGCGCTCGCGCTTCGACGCCGGAGCCCGTGCCGAGAGAGGCGCGTCCTCACTGGGACGCTACAGCGCGTGTGCGTCCAGCCACTGCTGCGCGGCACGTACGCGCAGATCGGCGCGCGCGTTCGCAAGTCCCACGAACCGCCGGTACTCCGCGGCCGCCTCGCCGACCCGGCCGAGCCGTTCGAGCGCCTGCGCCCTGCCCTCACTCGCGTCGAGATCGCTGGGGGCTTCGGCGCACACCACGTCGAATAGCGCGAGCGCGGACTCGTGCGCACCGGCATCGAGGAGCAGCTCGGCTTTGCCAACGAGCGCTCGCTGCCGATACGGGAACGGCGCCGAGGCAACGCGCTCGAAGATCGCGGACGCACGGTCGGGCTCGCCGTCGAGTGCGAGATAGCGCGCGAGCATGACCTGCGCGTCGAGGTTCTCCGCCTGTTCAGGCACAGACAGCGCGTCGATGATCGCGCGTGGCCTGCCCGCCAAGATGACCGAGCGAAACGGCGCGAGTGATTCGGGTAGCTCGATCACTGGCGCGCGCTGCGTCCCGACCTCGATGCGCGTGTTCCGCATGGTTCGTTCGACTTCACAATGCAGCAGCATCGCCTCGACGAGCTTCGGGTCGAGCGACAACGCGAGCTCGAACACAGCTCGCGCCTCGACCAGCCTGCCGACGCCGAACAGCGCCTTGCCACGCCTGTAGTGATGGCGGCCAACGTCGCCGGCACGTGTCACGAGTCGATCGGCATACTCGAGCGCTTGGATGTAGTTCCTCACGCGAAGCAACACATCCGTCGTGACGGCGAGTGCGTCGACATCATCGGGATTATCGAGCAGCACGCGCTCGGCGAGCTCGAATGCGTGGGCCGGATCGCCGCTGCGGGCGCTGTCTCTCGCGCGCACCAGGAATCGCTCGCGGTCATAGCGTTCGACGACCACCTGCGAGCGCGGGGGCTTCGTCCTCGCCTTCATCACCCACTCGCCTTCGAGGTCCGCGCGAAGGTGTTCGGTGCGGAGACCCTCCTGCGATCTGTCGACGCCCCATTGCGCGATATCGCTGTACTCCGAGCTCAGCGCGAGGACGAACCGCTCCTGCGCACGCATCGGATCACCAAGCGCGAGCCAGCCCATCCCTTCCTCGACGTAGGCCCAGAGGTCTCGCTCGCGACGATCGCGCACGGCCACATGCGGCACCACTGCACGCGCGGCGTCCTGAACCGCGGCGAGTGTCTGGTAACGCTTGGCAGGCTTCTCCTCGACACATGTTCCGACCACCAAGCCGAGCGGGCTCGACGCGACGAGCTCGTGGTCGACCATCGTCTGCAGCGTCCGGCCGACGATGTACACGAGCGTTCGCTCGTCCCACTTCGGCATTCGCCGATCGACCTCGGGGGCCGCGACGTGACCGGCCGGCACCGGCCAGAACCCGACGCGCACCGCGTCGCCGACGTCGATCTTCACGAGCGGGCACGCGATGCGATGAAGGTCCTTTGGCTCGACTTCCGCTGCGATGTGTCGATACACACCGGCGAGCTGGTGGATCCAACCTGCCAGTGTTCTGCGAGCGAACGCCGTGCCGAGCCCATGGAGACGCGGACGTCCCCAGTGGATCGCGGCGTAACGCAGCAGAAGCCCGTCGTCGCCGAAGGCCTCGAGCGGATCGAGCAGATGCGGATGCGGCGACAGCTCCATCCACAGCTCGCGTAGCTCGTCCCATCGCCCCACGTTCGGCGAGTACTCCATCGCGATGATGAGGCGACCGTCGTCGAACGTCGAGAGCGCGCCGAATTCCTCGCTGCGCTTCACCCACGCGACCGGGGCGCCCCAGTCGATGGTCACGCGCGCCGCCTAGAATGCGGCGCGGCACTCCGACTGCTGCATCTCGAGCTCGGCGCGATGCGTCGTGCCAGCCGACGCGTCGGCATCCTCGTAGATGCCGTAGTAGATGCACTCGTGCTGCGTGCCATCGGGACCGCTGCCGGCCACCTTAAGCATGCTCGCGCCGGCCGCAAGGACCCTCAGCTCGGCGATGCAGTAGTTCTGCTGGCACGTCGGTGTCGAGACGACCTCGACCTCGCCCGCGCCGACGAGCTCGACCGATGCCGAATCGATCGCGAGCTGCTTCTTCACGCCGTCGACGTCGACGTCCTTCGAGTCGACGATCGACATCCGCAACGACAGCGGCTGCGGGAACAGGAACGTCCCCGGCTCACCGACGAGCACCGCGCCACCTTCGGTCCAGCCGGCGGCGGACGCCGTCGACGCCGCCGCGGCCTGACGCTCGATCCGCAGGTCGGGATCGAAGTCCGTGGCACACCCGGCGAGCACGACCGCGAGGACGAGGCAGGTCTTCATCGCCCGCCATTATCAGCTGAAAATGCGCAGCGCGAGCAACAGTTCCATCGCGCCGATGGCGGTCAACAGGGTGGCCGCGGTGATCGTCCCCTTCGTCGACTCCTTGCCCCAGCACACCGCGCCCGCGACCGTGAGGACCGCCGGCAGGATCACGTCGATGCGGAACTTCGCGAGCGAGAGCGACATCAGGCCGAACACGATCAGCGCCTGGATCGCGGCGGCGATCACGGCGACCGTCGGGACCATCCGGTCGCTCTTGTGGAGCAAGAGGTACAGCGATGCGACGAGCGTCGTGACGACCATCGTGGTGCCGAGGTTGAAGTGCATGCCGAAAGGCTAACGCAGACGGGGCGCGCGCCGGGTGTACGCAACTGGCTCCACGTCGACATTCGCGTAGCGCGGCTCACCACGATGATGCGCAAGTACAGACGCTTGACGCTGTGCAAGGTCCGGACGCGGGGCTTGCCAGTTCGGCGACGGCTATGTCTCGAGGAGCGACATGCCGTCACGCGCCGAGAGCGCGAGCTCGCAGCACGATCTTCGCGACCGCCGTTCTCGCCACCGAGCTACGTCGCGGGCTTGATGCCGAGCGACTCGAGGATCTCGCCGACGACCATCTCGCCGAGGCGCTGGATCATCTGCTCGCCCTCCTCGATCGTCGCGGCCGCGGGGTCGCCGGCGTAGGCGAGCTCCATCCCCATCTCCTCGAACGTCGTGATGCCGGCCTTCAGCTTCTCGGAGAGGCTGATCGGCACGGGCGACAGGCGCGTGCGAAGCGGCTCGTTCACGAGCTCGGGCGCGGCGGCCATCACGATCGACGTCTCGTAGCGACCGGCGTGGCACGCGCCGCTCTTGAACTCCGCGGACAGCGTGCGCGCCCACTTCTTCTCGAGCGGGCACGCGTAGCTCACCTTCTTCTCGCGGCCGGCGAGGACGGCGCGGATGGCGGCGTCGTGCCCTGGCTCGAGGTGGTTGTTGACGAGACAGACGTGGCGCACGCCGCTCGCGAGCAGGCCATCGGCGACGGCGGCGATGTATTGCGTCAGGACGGCGGCCGGGACGGTGACGGCGCCGGAGAACCCGGTCGCACACTCGGTGACGCCGTAGCTGACGGCGGGTGCGATCACGCCGATCATCGTGCCGCGCTTGTCGAGGAGCTCGCAGGCACGAAGGCATGCGGCGGCGGAGATGATGACGTCGGTCCCGAGGCCCAGGTGAGGACCGTGCGGTTCGGTCGAGCCGATCGGGACGAGCGCGATCACGCCTTTCTTTCCGCCGACGAGGGCTTCGAGGGACGCGGTCGTATGGCGCGCGAGAAACTTCTCGGTCATTCGGCGAGCTCTCCACGTTTATCGCGCTCGATGAGCGACTTCTTGTCGACCTTGCCGCGATCGTTCTTCGGCAGGTCATCGACGAAGATCACCCAGCGCGGATACTTGTGCTTGGACAGGCGCGACTGGACGTGCGCCTTGAGCTCGTCGGAGAGGCTCTTGCGATCGCGTTCGCGCGCATCGGGGCGAAGGACGACGAGCGCCTTTGGCTTGGTCAGGCCCGCGTCCTCGGCGGGGATGACGGCGCAGACGGAGACGGCCGGGTGTGCGAGCAGGCAGTCCTCGACCTCGCGCGGGGCGACGAAGATGCCGCCGACCTTGAACAGGTCGTCGGCGCGGCCGGAGAAGTAGAGATAGCCGTCGGCATCGATCGCGAAGAGATCGCCGGTGCGGCACCAGTGGCCGTGGAACGTCTTCCAGCTCTTCTCGCGATCGCGGAAGTAGCCGTGCGCGACGCTGTCGCCGCGGACCCACAGGACGCCGATCTCGCCGCGCGGCAGCTCGGGTGCGCCCGGTGCGTCGGCCTCCTCGGGCAGGATGCGGAGCTCGTAGCCCTCGACGACGCGGCCGCGCGAGCCCGGCTTCACGTCGCCCGGGCGGTTGCTGCAGTAGATGTGGAACATCTCCGCGGACCCGATGCCGTCGTAGATCTCGCCGCCGAACCGCTCGACGAACCGTCGCATGAGCGGCTCGGGCAGCGCTTCGCCGGCCGAGAAGTGGAAGCGCACGGTCGAGAGGTCGAGGCCGGGCTCGCCCTTGGCGCGTCGCTCGTCGTCGAGATCGAGGATCTTGCCGAGCATCGTCGGCACGTTCGTGACGACGGTCGCCTTGTAGCGCTGGATCGCGGCGGTGATCGACTCGGCGGTCGGACGCTCGCTGAAGAGCCCGACGGTCGCGCCGACCGCGAACGGGAACCACAGGTTCGTGCCGGTCGCGTAGCCGAAGAACAGGCGCGGGACCGAGACGGAGACGTCGTCCTCGCGCATACCGATCGTGCGCTTCGCGAAGACCTCGGTGTTGAACGCGAAGTCGCGGTGGCTGTGCATCGCGGCCTTCGGCCGGCCGGTCGAGCCGGACGTGAACAGCCAGATGGCGGGATCGTCGCGCTGGATCCGGGGCATCACCGGCGCGTACTCGTGGTCGCGCTCGATCGCATCGCGCAGCGCGAGCGCGTCGTAGGGCTGCTTCGCGAGCGAAGGCGGGACCTCGCACGCCTCGGGATCGGACCCGGTCGGCGCGTCGGGCGCGACGAGCACGGTCTTCAGCGTCGCGAGGTGCTTGATGTGCGGCGCGAGCGCTTCGGCGACGGCGGGCGTCGTGACGAGGACCGCCGCGCGCACGTAGTCGACCACGTACGCGAGGTCCTCCGTCGGTGCGATCGGGTTGCCCATCGCGATCACGCCGCCGGCCGCGAGCGTGCCGAAGATCGTCCACACGAACGCGGGCGTGTCGGGCAGCACGATGTAGACGCGCTGCTCGGGCTTCAGGCCCGCGCCGACGAGGAAGTTCGCGAGCGCGCGCGAGCGCTCGGCGACCTCGGCGTACGTCCACGACCGGTCGCCGAACCGGAGCGCGACCTTGGCGCCCTTCCCTTCGCGAACGCGATCGAAGAGCCAGTAGTCGGCGAGGTTGAATTCGTCTGGAAACCGGACGTCGCTCATTTGCGTTCCTTCGTCGAAGTGAGCGCGCGGCCGATGATCGTGCGCTGGATCTCGCTCGTCCCCTCGTAGATCCGGAGCGGCCGGATCGCGCGATAGAGATGCTCGACGACGTGGCCGGCCATCACGCCGCGGCCACCGAACAGCTGGACCGCGCGATCGATCACGCGCTGCGCGGCCTCGGTGGCGCCGAGCTTCGCGATCGAGACCTCGGTCGTCACGCGCCCACCGGCGGTGTCCTTGCGGTGGGCCGCGCGCAGCACGAGCAGGCGCGCCGCGTCGAGATCGACCGCCATGTCGGCGATGTGCGCCTGGATCAGCGGCTGCTCCGAGAGGAGCTTGCCGAACTGGATGCGTCGCGTGACGAACCGGATCGCCTCGTCCATCGCACGGCGCGCCATGCCGACCGCCGCGGCACCGACGGAGACGCGGAACGCGTCGAGCGTCTGCATCGCGAGCTTCATGCCCTGCCCGACATCGCCGATGCGTGCGCTCGCCGGCACGACGACGCCGCGCAGCTCGAGCGCACCGATCGGGTGCGGCGCGGTCGCCTGCAGCGGCTTGATGGTGACGCCCGGCGTGTCGAGCGGCACCCAGAACGCGGTGAGACCGCCGGTACCGCCGAGCTCGGGCTCGGTCGCCGCGACGACGGTCGCGTGATCGGCGATGCCGAGGTTCGAGATGAACAGCTTGTCGCCGTCGATCCGGTAGCCGTCCGCCGTCGGTGCCGCGCGCGTCTGGATCGACGCGACGTCGGAGCCGGCCTCCGGCTCGGTGAGCGCGAATGCCGCGACGCCGGCGCCGCGCGCGAACGCGGCGACCTGGGCGCGCTGGGCCTCCGAGCCGGCGAGCAGGAGCGGATGCACCCCGAGACCTTGGACCGCAAAGATCGAATCGGCACGCGGCGAGACGTATCCGAGCATCTCGCGCGCGAGGCACAGCGAGCGCGAGTCGACCTTGCCGGTCGAGGGCGCGACGAGCTCGAACAGGCCCGCCTTGCCGAGCACGGCGACCGCCGCGGCGTCGCGAGCCTCCTCGGATGGGTGGGCATCGGGCGCCTCGACGAGGGCGAGGTCGCCGGCGACGCGGTGCAAGCGCGGCGCGAGCGCGGCGTGCACGTCGTCGAAGAACATCGGCAGGTCGTCGTTCGAGAGGCGCATGGTCGGCAGCTCGGCGTGGCTGTCGAGCCTCGTCGGTGACTTGGGCTTGCGGCGGTCGTCCTCGGGCTTCATGGTGCGGCTACTCGTGCGCGCCGGATGTCGGCGGCGCGGGCATGATGCCGTGCTCGTCGTTCACGTTCACTCCGGCGCGCCGACAAACTTCTTCGGGCGCTTGGCCTTGAACGCGGCGTGCGCCTCGGCGAAGTCGGGGTGTTGCATGCACAGCGCCTGCGCCTGCGCCTCCGCCTCGATCGCGGCGGCCAGCGGCATCGTGTGCTCGCTCTCGATCATCTGCTTCGTCATCGAATGCGCGAACGCCGGTCCCGCGGCAAGCCGATTCGCCCACTCGGTCGCGACCCTCACCGCCTCCTCACCGTTCTCGACGACGCGGTTCGCGAGGCCGATCCGGAGCGCGTGATCCGCCTCGACGAGGTCGCCGAAGAACAGCAGCTCGCTCGCGTGACCGAGGCCGACGATCCGCGGCAACAGGTACGTCGCGCCCATGTCGGCGCCGCACAGGCCGACCGCCGGGAAGATGAAGCCGAACTTCGCCTTCGCGGCGACGATCCGCACGTCGCACGCGCAGGCGATCACCGCGCCCGCTCCGACGGCAACGCCGTTGATCGCGCCGACGATCGGACGCTTGCACTCGCGCATCGCCTGGATCAGGCGGCCGGTCGCGCGCGTGAACGCGACGAGCGTCGGCGTGTCCTTGCCGAGCAGGTGCTTGATGATGTCATCCTGGTCGCCGCCCGAGCAGAAGCCCTTGCCACGGCCGGTGATCACGATCGCGCGGACCTCGTCGTAGCTGTCGAGCTTCTCGAACGTCTCGGCGAGCTCGCGGTAGACCTCGAACGTCAGCGAGTTGAGGCGCGCCTCGCGATCGAGCGTGATCGTCACGACGCCGCGTTCGAGCGTCATCGAGAACGTTTCGGGCTTCGGGATCATGTGGTCTCCAGATACGCGATCGCCTGGATCTCGACGACAGCCTGCCGCTCGAGCAGCGACTTGACCTCGACGAGCGCCATCGCCGGATAGTGCGTGCCGAGGCGCTCGCGCCAGGCGGGGCCGAGCTCCTTCCGCGCCGCGCGGTACGCGTCCATGTCGGTGACGTAGACCGTCATCTCGGCGATGTCGGTCACCGTGCCGCCGGCCGCCTTGACGACCGCGATCACGTTACCGAGCGCCGTGGCGAACTGCGGGGCGAGCTCGGCATGCTCGAACTTCTCGTCGGCGTTCCAGCCGACCTGACCGGCGACGTGCAGCACGCGGCCGTGGCCGATGCGCCCGTTCGAGTAGCCCTTGGGCCGCAGGCCCGGGATGACGACGTCCTCGGTGCTCATTTGAGAATCGCTCCTCCGTCGATCACGATCGTCTGGCCGTGGATGCCGCGCGCGGCGTCGGCGCACAGCATGACCGCGGCATGGGCGACCTCGTCGGGCTCGATCATGCGCCGCTGCGGGCTCATCTGCTCGAGCGCCGCGCGCGCGTCGTCGATCCCCCGGCCGGTCTTCGCGGCGATCCGCGACACGGCCTCGTCGGACATCTTCGTGTGCACCCACCCGGGACACAGCGCGTTGATCGTGACGCCGGTGCGCGCGAGGTCGATCGCCAGCGCGCGGGTGAAGCCGACCATCGCGTGCTTCGCCGCGCAGTAGGCCGACGAGTAGCCGTAGCCGGACACGCCCGCGTTCGAGGCGATGTTGACGATGCGTCCCCACCCCGCCTTCACCATCGCCGGTGCGAGCGCGCGGACGAGGCGGAACGGCGCCGTCGCGTCGATCTCGAGGATCCGGTCCCACAGCTCGTCGCTGGTCTTCTCGAGCGACGCGCTCTCCGCGATGCCGGCGTTGTTGACGAGGATGTCGACGCGGCCCGGCAGCCCGGCGATCAGCGTGTCGGCCTGCGCGCGATCGGAGACATCGCAGACGAGGGCGGTGCCCCCGATCTCCGTCGCGGTCGCATCGAGCTCGGCCCGCGTACGGCCGCAGACGATCACCTTGGCTCCTGCCTGGGCCAGAGCCCTGGCACACGCGGCGCCGATCCCTCGGCCACCGCCGGTCACGAGCGCCAGCTTTCCGGCGAGCTGTTGCATGTGCCGGGCATATCACGGTTACGCTCCGGCTCTCATGCAGCTCGCCGACCTCGATGCCACGGCACAGGCCGACCTCGTCCGTACGGGCCACGCCTCGCCCCGAGACCTCGTCGACGCGGCGATCGCACGTATCGAGGCTCACAACGCCGACGTCGGCGCGGTGATCATCCCGCTGTTCGAGGACGCGCGGGCGACCGCGGATGCCGCGCCGCATGGCCCGTTCCGGGGGGTGCCGATCCTCATCAAGGACATCATCGCGACCGTCGGCGGCGCGCTCTACACCGCCGGCCTCGAGCCGCTGCGCCGCGCCGGCTACCTCGCGCCCGTCGACAGCTACCTGGTCAGCGCGCTGCGCAAGGCCGGCTTCGTCATCGTCGGCAAGACGAACACGAGCGAGTTTGGAATCCTGCCGTCGGCGGAGCCGCTCGCGTGGCCGCCGTCGCGCAACCCGTACGATCGAACGCGGTCGACCGGCGGATCGAGCGGCGGCTCGGCCGCGGCCGTCGCGTCCGGCATGGTCCCCGTCGCCCACGCCAACGACGGCGGCGGCTCGATCCGGATCCCGGCGAGCTGCTGTGGCCTGTTCGGCCTGAAGCCGAGCCGCGGCCGGGTGTCGTTCGCGCCCAACTACGGCGCGATCAACGGCGGCCTCGTCAACGAGCACGTCGTCGCGCGTACCG
>JAEWJO010000291.1 GCA_023386455.1 Pseudomonadota bacterium
GGGCCCATCGGGTGGCCGTAGCCGAGCTTCATCGCGGTGTCGATGTCGGCCGCGGACGCGACGCCCTGCTCGACCATGCGCATCGCCTCGAGGCCGATCACGAGACCGAGGCGACTCGACGCGAAGCCCGGGCTGTCGCTGACGGTGATCGGCGTCTTGCCCATCTTCTCGGCGAGCGCGACCGCGAGCGCGACCGCGTCGGAGCTCGCGTGCGGGTGGCGCACGATCTCGACGAGCTTCATCACGTGCACCGGGTTGAAGAAGTGCATGCCGACGAGCCGGCTGCCGTCGCGCACCGCCGCGGCGATGTCGGCGATCGGCAGCGACGACGTGTTCGTCGCGAGCAGCGCGTGCTTCGGCGCGGCGCTGTCGATCGTCGCGAAGATCTCTCGCTTGAGCTCGATGCGCTCGGGGACGGCCTCGATGACGCAGTCGACGCCCGTGCAGGTCGCCTCGAGCGTGTCGTGCGCGGACAGGCGCGCGAGCGCGGCGTCGCGGTCGGCGGCGCTGACCTTGCCGAGCTCGACGCCCTTGGCGAGGTTCTTCGAGATGCGCGCGATGCCGGCGACGGCCGCACCGGCGAGCGCATCGTAGAGCCGGACGTCGGCACCCATCACCGCGGCGACATGAGCGATCCCGTGGCCCATCGTGCCCGCGCCGATGACCGCGATCGTACGTACCTGGTCGAGAGAAGGAAGCGTCACGAGCGAGAACATACGTCAAACCGTGGATCTCGGCGCCGGCGAGCTGCGCTCGATCGACCCAGCTGTTGTACGTTTCGTTCGTGCAAGCAGCCGTCGACGTCGACCGACTCCAGCGCGAGCTCGAGTCGATCTTCGGACCGCGTCGAGTCTCGTTTCGATCCGTCGATCTCGACGCGTACGCGCGCGACATGTGGCCGCGCCTGCTCATCGCGTATCGCGACGGCATCCCACCGGCCCAGCGGCCGACCGCGGTCGTGTGGCCCGAGCACGTGCGCGAGGTCGTCGCGGTCGTGCGACTCGCGCGCGAGCTGCACATCCCGATCGTGCCGTACGGCGGTGGCTCCGGCGTGTGCGGCGGCGCGGTGCCGCTTTTCGGCGGCATCACGGTCGACACCAAGCGCATGCAGCAGCTGCGCTCGGTCCGCGCGGACGAGCTCGTCTGCGACGTCGAGGCCGGGCTCAACGGCGAGCGGTTCGAGCGCGAGCTCGATCGCCGCGGCTACACGTTCGGCCACTTCCCGTCGTCGATCTATTGCTCGACGGTCGGCGGCTGGCTCGCGACGCGCGCGGCCGGCCAGCTGTCGACGAAGTACGGCAAGGTCGAGGATCGCGTCGCCGGGCTCACCGTCGTCACCGGCCGCGGCGAGGTGATCGAGACCGACGGTCCCAATCGCGCGCTGCGCGGCCCGAACTGGTCGCAGCTGATCCTCGGCAGCGAGGGCACGCTCGGCATCATCACCGGCGCGCGCCTGCGCGTGTCGCCCGCGCCGCAGCTGCGCGTGTTCCGCGGGTTCGAGGTCGACGACGTCCACGCCGGTGTCGAGGCGATCCGTCGCGTCCTGCAGAAGGGCTTGCGGCCCGCCGTGATCCGGCTCTACGACGAGCTCGACACGCTGATGAACTCGTTCGGTCACCACGGCGAGGAGGCGCGCGTCGCCGACGAGACGCACGCACCCAAGCCGCCGATCGAGACCGGCGCGCTGCCCGCGGTGCCGCCCGCACCGGAGCCGCACGACGACGGCGTCGTCGATCGCCTGCTCGCGCTCGCGAAGGGCAAGGGGCTGCGCAAGAGCGCGATGAACGCCGCGCTCGACAAGAGCGGCCTCGTCAACAAGGTGTTCGGCACCGTCGCCGAGAAGATCGCGCGTCGCGGCTGCCGCCTCGTCATCGGCCTCGAGGGCGCGCGCATCCGCGCCGAGGTCGAGGCGGCGCTGACGTTTGCCGAGCTCGAGGCGGTCGGCGCTCGCGACAAGGGCGAGGATCCGGGCTGGGCGTGGCTCAAGCATCGCTACGCCGTCAGCTACCGGATGTCGCCGGTGTTCCGCGACGGCGCATTCGTCGACACGATGGAGGTCGCGGCGAGCTGGGAGCGCCTGATGGACCTCTATCACTCGGTGCGCACCGCGATCGGCCAGCACGCCGTCGTGATGGCGCACTTCTCTCACGCCTACGCCGATGGCTGCTCGATCTACTTCACGTTCGCGGGTCATGCACCCGACGCGATCAGCGCGTCGCGCGTGTACGACGCGATCTGGCGCGACGGGCTCGAGGCGACGACGCGCGTCGGTGGCACGATCAGCCATCACCACGGCGTCGGCCTGCTCAAGTCGCCGTTCATGGCGGGCGAGCACCGCGAGGCGATGGCGATCTTCGAGGCGGCGAAGGCGAGCCTCGATCCCGACAACATCTTCAACCCCGGCAAGATGGGGTTGCCGGGCTTCGCGCGCGGAGGCCTGCGATGACGCTGCAGGGCGAGCTCGAGGCGGCGATCGGCGAGGAGCACGTCGAGGCACTCGCCGACTTTGCCGATCCACCGTGCTATCGCGTGACGCCGGGCTCGGCCGCCGAGGTCGCCGAGGTCGTACGCCGCGCGGGGGATGCCGGCGCCGCGATCCATCCCGTCGGCGCGGGCGCCCGGCCGTCGCGCGTCGACAAGGATCCGAAGGGCGAGCGCTCGCGCGTGTTCATCTCGACGGGGCGCCTCGATCAGGTGCTGCAGCTCGACGAGCACTCGCTGCTCGTCCACGCGCAGGCCGGCATCACGGGCCTCGATCTCGAGCGCATCCTCGCGCCGCGCGGCCTGTCGATCGGCGACTACCCGCCGGTCGTGCTGACGTCGTCGCTCGGCGGCATCCTCGCGGTGCGCACGCCCGGCAAGTCGAGCGCGCGGCACGGCTTCTTCGAGGACGCCGTCGTCGGCGTCTCCGCGGTGCTCGCCGACGGCCGCACCGTTCACACGCGCGTCGCCCCGCGCCGCTCGACCGGCCCCGATCTCGCCCGCGCGCTGTGCGGCAGCGAGGGCACGATCGGCTTCATCACGAGCGCGGTGCTGCGGATCCACACGAAGCCCGAGGCGCGTCTCATCGCCGCGTACCTCCTGCCCTCGTTCGACGCCGCGGTGTCGGCCGTGCTGTTCGCGCTGCGCGAGGAAGCCGCCCCGTCGGGCTTGCGCATCTACGACGCGGCCGAGGCCGCGCGTCACTTCGATGGCCTCGTGCTTCCGCCGGGCAACACGCTCGTGTGCGCCGGCACCGCGGGCCCGACCGATCTGGCCGCGTGCGATCGCGACCTCATCACGAGCGCGGTCATCGCCGAGGGCGGCGCGATCACGGATCACGCGCTCGCCGATCTCTGGTGGCGACGCCTCCACGCCGGTGAGCCGACGCCCGGACCGGCGCCGACGCTGCAGCTCATGGCGACGCCGGGCAAGCTCCGCCCGGTCTACGCCGCCGTCAACGTCGAGGCCGCGCGCCTCGGCGCGACCGCGCGCGCGCACGTGTCGCGATTCGATCCCGACGGCGCGGTCATGTTCTTCACGATCGAGCGCGACGGCGTGCCCGCCGACGACGCGACCTGCGCCGCGATCGAGCGCGCCGCCGACACCGCCGGCGCCTGGCTCCTCGGTGCGCGCGCCACCAAGCTCGACGCCTACCTCCGCTCACTCCGCGAGACGCTCGACCCGAACCGCATCATGAATCCCGGCACGCTCAGCTGAATTTCGCGCTGCACCTGTCAGGTTCTCGACGGAGAGCTCGCCACGAGCGACGGAGAAACGCGATCTTGCAGGTGGTCCGGCCGCTGCAAGGTCGTGCCGGATATGCGCAGTCTTCGCCTCCTGCTCGTCATCCACCTGGTGGCCTGCACGCTCGATGTGGCGGGGCACACGGACGACGACGACCAGGAGGAGGACGACGACGACGAGAACGGACCGGTCCCGCCGCCGCCCGACTCGGCCTGTGCCGAGGTCCCCGATGCCGGTCCGTCGGGGTCGTGGCGTCACACGTCGAGCACGCTGGTCGCCCACCTCGGTGATCCGCATCACCGCGGGATCGATCTCGTCGCCGCCGCGGACGATGCGGTCCAGACGCTCGGCGGCCGGCTCACGTACGGCCCGACCGACAAGGATCTCGAGGACGAGGACGTCGACGTGTTCGCCTGTGCGAACGGCACGTGGGAAAACCTCGGCCGCGCGACCACCGACGACGAGGGCCGCTTCACGCTCGCGCTCTCGGATGCGCAGCGCCTGCCGGTCGGCGTCCACGACCTCTACCTCTCGGTCGTCGGCGATCGCACCGGCGTGCCGTTCGTCGGCCTCGTCGCGCCGACCGGAACGCCGGTCGTCGTCTCGGACGTCGATGGCACGCTGACCGCTTCCGAGAATGCCTATCCGACGACGCTCGCACTCGGCGGCGATGTCGGCGTGCATCCGTCGGCGCCGCAGGCGCTCGCCGCGGCCGCATCGCGCGGCGCGCAGGTCGTCTACCTCACCGCGCGCGGCGATCGGTTCACGCAGGACACGCGCGACTGGCTCGCGGCGAACGGCTTCCCGAAGGGACCTCTGAGGATGCCGACCGCGATCATCACGCTGCCCGGCGACGAGACCGTCGAGCTCAAGACGAATCTGCTCCTGTCGCTGTCGGCGTTCGAGCTGTCCGCGGGCGTCGGCAATCGCGCGAGCGACATCACCGCGTACACGAACGTGGGCCTGTCGCCCGATCGGATCTTCATCAAGGGCCCGGAGTTCGACGACGAGACGGGCTCGCAGATCGCCGCCGGCATGGCGACGCGCTTCATCGACTACGCGACGCTCGTGCCGACCCTCTGAGCCCGCGGGCCCGGTTACAGCGGCTCGCTCTTCGCCATGTCCGCGACGAGCTTGCGCATGAACAGCTCGATGTTGCGGCGCAGCTCGGGGTCCTCGCACACCGGCAGCGCGCGGCGCCACGTCTCGACCGCGCGCGCGTGCAGACCCTGGCGGAAGTAGAGATACGCGAGCCGCGTCAGCGCCGGGAAGTAGGCCGGCTGCAGCTCGACGACCGCCTCGTACTCGTCGACCGCCTCGGCCCACCGCGACGCGCGCTGCAGCATGTTCGCCAGCATGAAGTGCAGCTTCGGGCTCGCGGGGTCGGCGATCACCGCGCCACGCAGCTTCGCGATCGCGCCGTCGATATCGCCGGCGTGGTAGCGGCCGAGCGCCTCGGCGAGGATGCCCTCGTGATCGCCGCGATCCTCGGGCGACAGCTCGCGCAGCATGCGATGCAGGCGCCGCGCGTCGATCGGCTTCTCGATGTAGCCGTCCGCGGCATGCTGCTGCAGCACGGCATCCGAGACCTGACCGGAGTCGACGACCGACGTCGTGATGACGACGCGCGTGCGCGCGAGCCGGCGGCTGCGCTTGATCGCACGGCACAGCTGCAGGCCGTCGACGACCGACGCCGCGACGTCGGCGAACACGAGGTCGAACTTGAGCTGCGCGAGGAGATCGACGGCGTGGGCGCCTGACGACGCGGCCTGGCACTGCCAGCCGAGCTTCTCCAGCTCGGCGACGAGCTGGATGCGGCCGGGTGGATCCGGATCGACGACGAGCGCGCGGCTCGCGGTCATCGTCGGCTCGTCATCGGCCTCGTGGTGGAAGCGATCGAGATCGGCGGCGATGACGAGCGTACGCTCCTCGAGCAGCGGGTTCTCGCCCTCCTCGGTCGGCCCCGTGATGGTGTTGACCTGCCAGTCGCCCGTCAGCGTCGCGCCCGCGCCGTGCTCGTCGGCCGGCAGGTCCTCGCTGCGCACGATGTTGCGCGCGGCGTCCTCGGCGAGCGCCCGCTGTGCGAGGCGATGCTCGTCCTCGCTCTGATCGGGCTGGACGATCGCGAGGTAGGGCCCCTTGCGCGGCTTGTCGAGCTCGTCGCCGACGAGATAGACCTCGCCGTGCTTCCACTTGCGGAAGCCGACGCGGATCGTGCGCGCGAGCGTGACGTCGAGCGCGATGCGCAGCTCGACGGCCTTGCCGCGTGCGGCGCCGAGCTCGCGGGCCGGGACGATCGCGTCCTCCGGGCGCGCGGCCGCGATGACGATCGAGCGCTCGTCCTCGTGGACCACGAGCGCCGAGAAGATGCGCGCCCACTCGATCGAGACGTGCTCGAGCACGTCGAGCCGGATCTGAGACTCGTCGAGCACGATCGCCGGCCAGCCGGTCTGGGCGGACAGCGCCGCGCACAGCTGGCGCTCGGTCGCGTAGCCCAGGACGTACAGCTCGGAGGCGAGCGGATGGCGGCCGCTCTGCCGCGCGAGGGCGTCCGCCAGGGCGCTTCCGTCGATGATGTTCTGTCCGACGAGCAGCTGACCGATCGACCCACGCACCTGGCCCGCAACCGTACCAGTAAGTCATCGAAATCTTAAATTGACGACGGCTACGCGATCCTCCGTACGTCGATTTGGCTGGAGATCCGACAGATGATTGGTATCCTCCGCGTCCCGTTGGGAAATCCCGTGTGACAACCTGGCGCAGCGACGTTTGCTAACCCCGTGTTCGCAAACACCCCGACCAGAGGCACCGGCATTGCTTAAGTGGAGTTATCGATGACAACCGACTTCAAGATTGGCGAGAAGGCCGTGTACCCCGCCCACGGGGTGGCCGAGGTGATCGGAATCGAGAAGAAGGAGATCAACACGACCGTCTGCGCCTTCTACGTCCTCAAGGTCCTCGCGACCGGGATGCAGATCCTGGTGCCGAAGGAGAAGGCCGACCAGGTTGGCCTCCGTCCGGTCGCCACGTCGTCGGAGATCGAGGAAGTGTTCGACATCCTGCGCGAGAAGGATGTCCACATCGACAAGCAGACCTGGAACCGCCGCTACCGGGGTTTCATGGAGAAGATCAAGACGGGCTCGCTGTTCGACGTCGCCGAGGTCTATCGCGACCTGTACCGCCTGAAGAGCAGCAAGGTCCTGTCGTTTGGCGAGCGCAAGATGCTCGATAACGCGAAGCAGCTCATCGTGAAGGAGCTCGCCGTCGCGAAGAAGTGGGCCGAAGAGAAGGTCGAGCAGGAGCTCGAGAAGGCCTGCGCGTAGGGAGCGTCGCGGGTCGGTAAAAGGCCCGCTTGATGCCGATCCGGCCCGCGTGCTAACGGTGCGCGCTGCATGCAGGTCCACGTAGCGAAGGCAGAAATCTGGTCGTTGCCCGTCGACGCGGTCGTCAATCCGGCCAACTCGCTCGGCATCATGGGCGGGGGAATTGGTGGCTCGCTGCGCCGGCAGGGTGGCGACGTGATCCAGCAGGCCGCGATGGCCGCCGCCCCGATCGCCGTCGGCGCCGCGCTCGTCACGACCGCGGGCCAGCTGCCCGCGAAGAACGTCATCCACGTCCCGACGATGGAAGAGCCGGGCATGCAGATCGGCGCCGAGAACGTGCGCCGCGCCGCCCGCGCCGCCCTGATCGCGGCCGACCGCAACAACTTCAAGGTCATCGCGATCCCCGGCATCGGCACCGACCTCGGCAACGTGCCGATCGACGAGGCGGCCCGCGCGATCGTCGAGGAGATCCGCGCGCACCGCCGGCCGAACCCCGAGACGATCTATCTCGTCGACACGAACGAGTACATGATCGCCGCGCTCGAGGACGCCCTGCGCAACGCGCAGGCGAACCTCTAGGACGCCGTCATCCGCGCCGTCGACGGCGACGACGCGGACGATCGGTCACTCCGTCAGCTCGCTCTCGAGCGACTTCAGCTTCGCCTCGACATTCTTGTCGGTGATGTCGGCGGTCGCCTCGGTCTCGAAGTCGACCTCGGTCGGCACGTCGACCGGCTCTTCGACCTGGGCCGCCGCGCTGCCGGCCGAGCCGCTGCCCGCGGAGCCGCTGCCATCGCTGCCCGTTGCCGAGCCGGTGACCGGCGGTGGCGTGGCGGCGCTCTCCTCCTTCTTCTTGCCGCACGCGGCGAGCGCGGCGACGACGAACACGAGCGTATAGATCGACTTCACGGGTTACCTCCTCGCGTCTGAAAGCTCGCCTGCAGCGCGGCCATGCGCTGGCCATGCCGCTCGTCCTCGCGGCTCTGCGCGACCTCGATGCGGACCGCGAGCTTGGCGTTCGCGGTGAGGTCTGCGATCTCGCGCATACGCACGATCTCGGCGATCCGCTGCGCGTGCAGCGTCAGCTCGTCCTGCGTGTCCGGATCGGCGAGGAACGCGCGCTGCCACTTTGCCTGGATCTCCGCGATCCGCTGGGCACGTCGCTGATCGCGCGATGCCTCGCGCTCCTGCTGGCGCTGGCGAAGTGCGGCCTCGCGCGCCGCCCGGTCCTTCGCGAGCTGCGCCTGCCGCGCATCCCACGCGGCCTGCGCTGCCTTCCTCCGCTCCTCCTCGAGCCGCTTCTGCTCCGCGACCGGATCGTACGCCGCGGCGACCTCGAAGGTGCCGACGGGGAGCGCGCGCGGACCACCCGCACGCAGCTCGATGGCGCCCGTCGCGCCACCGGCCGGGATCACGAACGTGATCTGATCGCGCGTGACCTTCGCGCCCTTGACCGGCTGTCCGGCGAACACGATCGATGCATCGTTCGGGAAGTTCTTGCCGCGGATCACCACGCGGGTCCCCGCCTTGCCCTTCGTCGGCCAGTAGCTGCTGACGACCGGGCGCTCGAGCTTCCACGGATGGCGCGGCGGCATGTGCGGCGGCAGCGGACCGGGGTTGCCGTTCGGCGGCAGACCCGGCGCGTTCGCGTCCTCCCAGTCGCCGTCGACGCGCGACCAGTGACCATCACGCTGCTCCCAGCGCGACGCTCGCCAGCGCTTGCCCGCGCGCTCGCGCTCCCAGTGGCCGGCGACCCACTCCCACTTGTTGTTGCGCCAGTCCCACTGACCGGCGACCCACACGAAGCCCGCCTTCGCGCCCGGCGTCTCGGCGCGCGGCGGCGGTGGGGCCGACGTCGGCCACGGACCCGGCGTCGGTGCGCCCGCATCTTCCCAGTCGCCGTCGACGCGCGACCAGTGACCGTCACGCTGCTCCCAGCGCGACGCTCGCCAGCGCTTGCCCGCGCGCTCGCGCTCCCAGTGACCGGCGACCCAGTCCCACTTGTTATCGCGCCAGTCCCACTGCCCGGCGACCCACACGAACCCCGCCTTCGCGCCCGGCGTCTCGGCGCGTGGCGGCGGTGGGGCCGAGGTCGGCCACGCGGGTGGCGGTGCGGGCGTCGGTGCCGGCGGCGGCGGCGCGCTCGCGTCGATCCAGCCACCGTCGACGTACACCCACTTGTTGTCCTTCTTGTCCCAGCGCCCCTGGCGCCATTGCTTGCCGGCGCGCTCGCGCTCCCAGTGGCCGGCGACCCAGTCCCACTTGCCGGCGCGCCAGTCCCAGCGCCCGCCGACCCACACGAAGCCCGCCTTCGCGGCGACCTTCTCCTCGCGCGGCGACGGCGGCGCCTCGGTCGGCCCGGTATCGGCCTGCAC
>JAEWJO010000310.1 GCA_023386455.1 Pseudomonadota bacterium
GGTAGACGGCGGGCTCGTGGTGCCCGGCGCCGGCTGAACGGCGACGGCCGGCCGCGGCGTCGGCTCGGTCTGCGCGGTCATGCTGTGGACCTCGGGCTTCTCGGGCGCAGGTGCCGCGGTGCTCGTCTGGCCGTCGCTCGAGACGAACGCGATCGTCGCGATCACGACGACGGCGGCGCTGACGCCGGCGATGATCCAGGCGCGAGGCAGCGTGTTCCAGGAGAGAGCCCGGCGCGCGCGGGGCGCGAGATCGACGCGAGGCTCGGGCGCGGCGGTGAACGGTGGTGGCGGCGCCGGCTCCGGTGTGCCGTCGGCAAGCGGAGGTGGGATCGTCGTCGACGCGTAGGGAGGTGGGATCGTCGCCGGCCCGTACGGCGGTGGAATCGTCGTCGCCGGAGACGCCGCGTAGGGCGGCGGAATCGTCGAGCCGACCGGTGACGGGACGGGCTCGATGTCGATCGGCGCCGACATGCGCGAGACCGCGACCTCGATCGGTCCCGACGTCCGCGACAGCGCCGGCCGCGGCGCGAGCACCGGCGGCGGGATGACGTCGTCGATGAAGTTCGTCGGATCGTCGGCCGGGAAGAAGTTGCCGGTCTCCTCGTACAGCGTGCAGTCGACGTAGCCCTGCAGCGACTCGTCGGTCAGGTTCATCAGCGGGTTCGCCGGCAGCACGAAGTCGGAGCCCGGCGTCCGCGTCTCGTCGGGCGGCGGCGTCGGCACCGTCTCGGCGCGCGTCGGCGCGGACGGCTCGGCCTCGACCTTCGCCTCGACCGCGGGCTCGGGCTTGATGGTCGTCTTGACGTCGCGCTCGAGCTCCTCGGCGACCGTCGTCGGCGCACTCTCGAACTGCGGCTCGACCGGGACGCGCTCGGGGATGGGCTCGGGAATCGGCCGGAGCGGCGTGATCTTCGGGATCGGCGGTGGCGTCGCGGCCGGCAGCATCTTCGGCTTCGGCAGCGCGGGCGCGCTTCGCGTGACGAGCAGCTGCTCGAACACCGTCATGCTGTTCGCGGTCAGCCGCTTGATGCCGAGGCGAACGCCGGGCGTCTTGAACGGGTTCGAGGCGGTCGTCCACGACTGCATCACGACGCACAGGCCGCGCAGCACCGGGGTACCGTCGGCGAGCTGCACCGAGAACGACGTCTCGAGACCGGGCGGGCGGGTGTTCAGCGTCGAGACGAAGAACGATTCCTCGTCGACGTAGCGATGAAACATGAGGATGAACTGCTCGACACTCGTGCACCGCGTAGCGATGCACATCCCCTTGCTCTTCGTCTCGGTACTCACGTGCCGCGCCCCGGAAAATTGTACGCACAACGTGCGCGCCCGGGCCAGGCAGCTTATGCGCGCGGATGTGGGCGGAGGGGTGATACACCCCGGGCATGAACGACGGACTCTGGTACATCGGGATCAACGGCCAGCAGCAGGGACCGCTCGGGACCCAGCAGGTGTTCGAGCTCATCCGAACCGGCCAGGTGACCCCGGCGGCGTACATCTACGGCCAATCCCAGCCCAACTGGACCCCGATCCTCCAGGTGCCGGCGTTCGCGACCGCGTTTCACTCCGCGCCCCCGCCGCCTCCTCCGCCCCCGCCGGGGCCGGCCCCCGTGGTCGCGGACCAGATCGACTTCGAGGTGTTCGGCGAGGAGATGCAGTTCGTCGAGATCACGCTCGACCCCGGCGAGGCCGCGATCGCCGAGGCGGGCGCGTTCTTCTACATGGACCCGGGCATCAAGATGGAGACGATCTTCGGCGACGGCTCCGCCCAGGCGCAGCAGCAGGGCTTCATGGGCAAGCTGCTCTCGGGCGCCAAGCGCGTGCTGACCGGCGAGTCGCTGTTCATGACGGTCTTCGGCAACGGGGCGCAGCAGCGCCAGAAGGTCGCGTTCGCCGCGCCGTATCCCGGCAAGATCATCCCCGTCGATCTACGCCAGCACGGCGGCACGCTGCTCTGCCAGAAGGACGCGTTCCTCTGCGCGGCGAAGGGCATCTCGGTCGGTATCGCGTGGAACAAGAAGGTCGGCGCCGGCCTGTTCGGCGGCGAAGGCTTCATCCTGCAGAAGCTCGAGGGCCAGGGCCTCGCGTTCGTTCACGCCGGCGGCACGATCGTCGCGAAGGATCTCGCCGCCGGCGAGACGCTGCGAATCGATACCGGCTGCCTCGTCGCGTTCGAGCCGCGCGTCAACTACGACATCCAGTGGGTCGGCGGCTTCAAGTCGGCGCTGTTCGGCGGCGAAGGTCTGTTCTTCGCGACGCTGACCGGACCCGGACGCGTCTGGCTCCAGTCGCTGCCGTTCTCGCGGCTCGCCGGCCGCATGCTCGCGGCGGCGGTCGCGGCGGGGTTCGGCCGCGGAAGCGACGAGGGCTCGGCGATCGGCGGCTTCGGGATGGGCTCGTGAGAGGGCCATCACCCCTCACGCGCTTCCGCGGGATCGACTAGGCTTTTCCTCGTATGGCGCCACTTCCGACGCGTATGCGGATCACGGCCGCGGACAGGACCGCGCTCGCGGAGTACTGGAAGTTCTTCGAGCCGCACGCGCAGGCCGTGAACGACGAGCTGCGCGAGTCGCTGAGTCGACTCCCCGAGTGGGCACCGATCCTGAAGATGGTCGCGCCCGATCAGGCGAAGCGGCAGGAGACCGAGGGCCGCGAGCGCCAGCGCCTCGCGTTCGTCGAGGGTAACTGGGCGCCGTACCTCGAGGACCTTCGCGCGCAGGGCATGGCGTACGCGAAGATGGGCGTCACGTTTGTCGCCTGGTACGACATCATCGCGATCTATCGCGAGCTGATTCGCGCGCGGCTCGTCGAGCTCTACCGTTCGGATCCGGATCGCGCGGCGCTCGCCGGCGACGGCATGAACCGCGCGATCGATATCGCGATGAGCCACCTCGGCGAGGCATACCTCGCGGCGAAGGAGCAGATCATCACGCAGCAGCAGGAGGCGATCCGCGAGCTGTCGCTGCCGATCCTCCAGGTCCGCGACCGGCTGCTCGTCGTCCCGCTCGTCGGCGTCGTCGACAGCGCGCGTGCGCGTCAGCTGATCGAGACGCTGCTGAACGCGGTCCGCGATCGCCGTGCGCGCGGCGTCGTCATCGACGTCACCGGTGTTCCGCTTGTCGACACGCACGTCGCCAACCATCTCGTGCAGGCCTGCGAGTCCGCGGCGCTGATGGGCACGATGATCGTCATCACCGGAATCTCGCCCGAGATGGCGCAGACGCTCGTCGGCCTCGGCACGCACCTGCCCGCGACCGAGACGCTCGTCGATCTCCAGGAGGGGATCGAGTTCATCGAGAAGGCGCTCGGCTTCCGCGACGGCTCAGGAAGTACGCTGGACGTCGGCGATCAGCTCGCGTAGGACCTTCATGTCGAACGGCTTCTCGAGCACGACGTTCGTGATCGAGGACAGAAACTCCTCGATGTCGCGCTGGGTCGCGCCGCCGGTCGCGAACACGATGCGGTCGACGAGCCGGGGGAAGCGCTCGCGGATCGTGTGGAACAGCTCCATGCCGCTCATCGTCGGCATCGACAGGTCGCAGATGATCAGATCGTAGTCGGCGGTCTTGCCGAGCGCGCCGAGCGCCTCGAGACCATCGTGCGCGAGCACGACCTCGTGCGTCTTGCCGAACGCGCGGTTGTAGGAGCGCAGGATGTTCGGCTCGTCGTCGACGAACATGATGCGCAGGGGCCGGCTCTCGGGAGCCAGGCTCGGCGGCGGCACGGTCACCGGATGCTCGCGCGTGCGCGCGGCGAGCGGGAGCACGATCGAGAACATCGCGCCGCGTCCAGGCTCGGACTCGACGGAGATCTCGCCGCCGTGGCTGCGCACGATGTCGCGGCTGATCGGCAGGCCGAGTCCGGTCGCGGTCGCGGTCGACTTCGTCGTGACGTAGCTCTCGAAGATCCGCTGCAGCGCGTCCGGGTGGATGCCCGGTCCGTTGTCGCGCACGGTGACGACGACGTGCCCGCCGATCTTCTGCGACGTGATGACGATCGTGTTGTTCGAGCCGGTACCGAAAGCCTCGCCCGCATTGACGAGGAGGTTCACGAACACCTGCGAGATGCGGCCGACGTTGCCGGTGACGCGCAGGCCCTCGGCGAGCTTGGTCGTGATCACCGCCTTGTGCCGGAGCTCGGCGGCGACGATGCGGAGCGCCGAGCGGATCGATTCGTTGATGTCGAACGCGACGCCGCGATCGTCCTTGCTCGCGAGCGAGCGCGTATCGCGGACGAGGTCACGTACGCGCTCCGCGCCCTCGCGGATGTCCTCGGCGGCTTGCTTCAGCTCGTCGACGAGTCCGTGACCGCCGGCGCGCAAGAACGCGGCGCGCAGCGCGTTGCCATCCTCGCCGGCCGCGATCATCGAGCACAGCTGGACGACGTGCGCGAGCTGCTCGTTGAGGTGCGCCTGGCTCGCGAGCACGTAGGCGATCGGATTGTTGACCTCGTGCGCGATGCTCGTCGCGACCTGACCGACCGTCGCGAGCCGCTCGGCGGCGATCGCCTGGCGAACGAGCCGCATGTTCTCGAGTGCGAGCAGGATCTGCGATGCGAGCACCGCCGCCTTCTCGAGGTCGAGCCGGCGGAACGGCCGCAGGTTGACGACGCGGCTGATGCCGAGGACGCCGACCAGCCGCTCGCCGGAGCACAGCGGGTAGACGATGCACGACGGGACGTTCGGGCGCGCCTCGATGATCGGCGCGCGCAGCATCGGCGCTCGCGACGTGATGAAGTCGTCGACCGAGTCGTGGACGTCGGCGCGGATCCGCTCGGTGAGCGCGCGCGAGCAGGCGGGATAGAGCTTGTCGTCGTGCCCGGGCAGCATGAGCACGACGTCGTCGGCGTTCATCGCCTTGATCGCGACGCCGACGATCACCTCCGGCAGGAGTGCGGGCTCGCGCGTGTCGAGGATGACGCGGCTTGCCTGGTACAGCGCACTCGCGGCGCGCAGGTTTCGTCGCTCGAGCGCGCGCTCCAGCGTCGAGAGCACCTCGAGCATCGCGTACGGCTTCTTCAGGAAGTCGAACGCGCCGCGCGCGACCCAGTCGTGGGCGGTGCCGTGCTCGGCAGACAGGCTCGCCATCACGACCTCGGTGTCGGGCGCGACCAGCTTCGACGTGCGGAGCACCTCGTCGCCGGCCTGACCGGCGGAGAGCACGAGATCGAACTCCTGGGCGTCGAGCGCGGCGATCGCCTCGTGGCCGTCCGATGCGGTCACGACCTCGTAGCCGCGGCCCTCCAGCACATCCCGCAACGCCTCCCGCAGACCAGGCTCGTCCTCAGCGACCAGGATCGAGGTCATGTGATGTGAGTCGACCGCTCCCTGGAGATGGTGAGGGGAAAAGGACGCTTCCGGCGTCCGTTGGCCCGAATACGAAGTTCTCTCGGATAGTTGAGACGGCCGCGCCCGAGTACGATGGAGCCGTGAGCCAGACGGGCAGCGGGATCGGGCGACTGAGGCGGCTCCAGGAAGTCATCGCGCGCGCGACCGCAGCACCCTCGCAACGCGAGGTCGCCCGCGTGATCGTGGAGGAGGGCGTCGCCGCGCTCGGTGGATGGCTCGGCGGGCTCTGGCTCGCAGAGGACGACGCGACGCTCGAGCTGATCCACTGGGTCGGCGTCGAGCCGGGCCGGCGGTTTCGCCGCGTGCCGCTCGCCGGCGAGTCGCCGCTCGCGCTCGCCGTTCGCACGAAGACGCCGGTGTGGATCTCGAGCCGCGCCGAGTACGTCGCCGCGTTCCCGCAGTCGGAGCAGAGCGTCGGCGATCGCGAGCCCGAGGGTGAGATCGCGTGCGCGTGTCTTCCGCTCGTCGCGGGCAACGGTGCGATCGGCGGCCTCATGCTCGCGTTCCACGCGGAGCACCCGTTCCCCGAGGACGAGCGCACGTTCCTCGTCACGATCGCGAGCCAGTGCGCCCACGCGATCGAGCGCCTGCAGCTGCTCGACTCGCTGAACCAGCTGCTCGTCGCGGAGGCCGAGGCGCGCCGTCAGGCCGAGGCGGCCAGTCGCGCGAAGGACGAGTTCCTCGCGCTGCTCGGCCACGAGCTGCGCAACCCGCTCGCGCCGATCGTCACGTCGCTGTCGCTGATGAAGCTCAAGCGCGGCGATCACGAGCGCGAGCGCGGCATCATCGAGCGCCAGGTCCATCACCTCGTCCGCCTCGTCGACGACCTGCTCGATATCTCGCGGATCACGCGCGGCCGCGTCGCGCTCGTGCGCGGGCCGGTCGTCCTCGCCGAGGCCGTCGGGCACGCGCTCGAGGCCGCGCAGCCGCTGATCCAGGAACGCGGCCATCACCTGGCGGTCGAGCTCGGCGGCGGGATCGTCGTCGACGCGGACCACCACCGGCTGACACAGGTGATCGGCAACCTCGTGGTCAACGCGGCGAAGTACACGGCGGACGGCGGTCATCTCTCGCTCGCGACCCAGGTCGACGGCGCGTTCGCGCGCATCACCGTGAAGGACGACGGCGTCGGGATCACGCCCGAGCTGCTCGATCAGGTGTTCGAGATGTTCGTCCAGGGTGACCGCACGAGCGATCGCGCGGAGGGTGGGCTCGGGCTCGGCCTCGCCGTCGTCAAGAACCTCGTCGAGCGGCACGGCGGTCGGGTCGCCGTCGCGAGCGAGGGGCCGGGCCGCGGCTCGGCGTTCACCGTGTGGTGGCCGCGGGCCGCGGACGAGGCGCTCGTCACGCCGGCAATGCCGGCGGCGGTCGCACAGCCGGTGAAGTCGCTCAAGGTCCTCGTCGTCGACGATAACGTCGACGCGGCGACGACGCTCGGCGAGCTGTTGCGCGTGCTCGGTCACGAGCCCGTCGTGGTTCACGACGCACCGAGCGCGATCGCGATGGCGCGCGACGAGGCGCCGGAGCTCGCGCTCGTCGATCTCGGCCTGCCGATCCTCGACGGCTTCGAGCTGATCGCGCGGCTTCGCGATCTGCCGGGGCTCGGCGGACTCACCGCCGTCGCGGTGACCGGGTACGGCCAGCCCGCGGATCGCGCACGCACGCATGCCGCGGGCTTCAAGCGCCACGTCGTGAAACCGGTCGGGCTCGAGGACCTGCGCTCGCTGCTCGCGTCGCTGTAGGATGCCGCGATGCCGCTGATCGACGTGAACGGAACGTCGCTGTACTACGAGGACACGGGACCGGGCTCGACCGGCGAGACGATCGTGTTCAGCCACGGCCTCTTGTGGTCGACCGAGCTGTTCGCGCCGCAGATCGCCGCGCTGCGCGGCCGCTATCGCTGCATCGCGTGGGATCACCGGGGCCAGGGCAAGAGCGCCTCCGATCACCGCCACACGATCGGCATCGAGCTCGTCTGGCAGGACGCATGCGCGCTGCTCGACAAGCTCGGCACCGGGCCGGTCCACTTCCTCGGCCTGTCGATGGGCGGTTTTGTCGCGATGCGCGCAGCCGCACGGCGACCCGATCTTGTCCGTTCTCTGATCCTGATCGAGACCAGCGCCAAGCCGGAACCGCTGGAGAACGTCCCGCGCTATCGCCTGCTGCTCAAGGTCTACCGGACGCTTGGCCCACGCGTGACGGCGAAGAAGGTCGCCCAGATCATGCTCGGCAAGTCGATCCTGTCGGATCCCCAGCGTAAAGCGGACGTCGCGCGCTATACCGCGCTGATGAGCGCGCGCCGCGATGTGTGGAAGGCGGTCAACGGCGTGATCGACCGCGCCCCGGTCGGCGACGACGAGCTCGGTCGCATCACTGCGCGCACGCTCGTGGTCGTCGGTGACGAGGACGTCGCGACCCGTCGGGACAAGTCCGAGCACCTCGTCGCGACCATTCGCGGCGCCCAGCTCGTCGTCATTCCCCGCGCAGGTCACTCGTCGACGGTGGAAGAACCTGCAGCAGTGACGAGCGCGATCGAACGCTTCCTCACGCAGTAGTCACCACTCACGCTTAGCCGCGCCTTCATTCCGCGTGTACAACGGGAATTGCAGGTCTTCGATGCCAACTCCGCCAAGTAACATCACCGAGCGCGCCGTCATGGCGAACGTCGGACTCGACCAGGCCGACCTCGACCGGCGCAAGAAGTACGTCGGGCTCGGGCCTGACGATCTCCAGAACCTCGCGGCGATCCGCGAGCTGATCACGAAGCACGCCGACGATCTCGTCGGCGCGTTCTTCGGCCGCCTCGCCGGCGTCGACGAGGCGAAGGTCCTGCTCGGCTACAAGGAGCTGACCGCCGAGGTTCGCGCGCAGAAGCGTGCACACCTGCTCGAGATGGTCGCGGGCAAGTTCGACCTCGACTACGTCGAGCAACGGATCAAGCTCGGCTTGCTGTACAGCCGGGTCGGGCTCGAGACGAAGGTGTTCGTCGGAGCGTTCCAGAGCCTCGTCGCGAAGGCCGGGGAGCTCGTGCTCGCGGCGTTTCCGGACGACGGCTTCGCACGCTTCGTCTCGCTGCAGAAGGTCGCCTTCCTCGACATCGGCATCCACACCGACGTCGTGATCCACGAAAGGCAGCGCACCATCAACCGGCAGTCGGAGGCGATCCGCGAGCTCTCGACGCCCGTGCTCCAGATCCGCGAGCGCCTGCTGCTGCTGCCGTTGATCGGCATCATCGATACTCATCGCGCGCGCCTCATCACCGAGAACCTGCTTGCCGCCGTCCGCGCATCTCGCGCGAAAGTCGTCGTGATCGACGTTACCGGTGTCGCGACGATCGACAGCAAGGTCGCCAACCACCTCGTCCAGACCGTCAGCGCGGCGCGTCTGATGGGAGCTCGCACGATCATCTCGGGCGTCTCGGCGGAGGTCGCACAGTCGATGGTGGCGCTCGGCGTCGAGCTGACGCCGTTCCGCACCGTTGGCGACCTCCAGGGTGGCGTCGAAACTGCAGAAGACATGCTGGGCTATCGTGTCGTGAAGGCAGAGTGACCATGGCTGTCCCGATCCTCAAGCAAGGAGACACGCTGATCGCCTCTGTGATCGCGGCGCTGACCGACGACGATCTGGTCCAGCTTCGCGACGAGCTGGCGCAGCGGATCGGCAAGGTTCGCGCGCGCAGCGTCGTGATCGATGTGACCGCGCTCGACGTGCTCGACTCGTTCGCGACGCGGACGCTTCGCGGCATCGTCTACACGGCAAGGCTGCGCGGTGCGGAGACCGTGATCGTCGGCATCCAGCCGGAGGTCGCGTTCGCGATGGTGCAGCTCGGGCTGACGATGGAGGGCGTGCCGACTGCGCTCGACCTCGAGGAAGGCCTCGAGCTCCTGAAGAAGAGGCGCAAGGAGCATCGGTGACCGAGCAGCGCGTCGCGATCTCGCGCGAGGCGGATATCGTCGCCGCGCGTCAGGCTGGCCGGCAGCTCGCGGCGCAGATCGGCTTCTCGTCGACCGATCAGACCCTGATCGCGACGGCGATCTCCGAGGTCGCGCGAAACATCGTCGTGTACGCGCAGGAGGGCGAGATCCTGCTGTCGCGCACCGATGATGACGGCCGCGTCGGTATCCAGGTGGTCGCGGTCGATCGCGGCCCCGGCATCGACAACAAGGACCTCGCGATGCGCGATGGCTATTCGACGAAGAACAGCCTCGGCCTCGGGTTGCCCGGTGCGCGCCGGCTCATGGACGACTTCGCGCTCGACTCGGAGGTCGGCAAAGGCACCACCGTCACCATGAAGAAGTGGAGACGATGAGCTGTCTCTCCTGGGGCCGCGCTGCAGCGACGCTCGCGGGAGAATCCAGCTCCGGCGACCGCGGCGTCGTCATTCCCGTTGCCGGCGGTGCGCTCGTCGCGGCGATCGATGGCCTCGGTCACGGCAGGGAGGCGTGCATCGCCGCCGAGCGTGCCGAGGAGGTGCTCGTCGCGGAGCCGGCGGCGCCGGTCACGGACCTCGTGCGGCGCTGTCACGAGGCACTGCGCACGACGCGCGGCGCCGTGATGAGCATCGCGTCGTTCGATGCGGAGCGCGGCACGATGAGCTGGCTCGGCGTCGGCAACGTCGAGGCGATCCTCGTGCGCGCCGATACGAGCGTGCCGGCCGAAGCCGTCGCGATGCGCGGCGGGACGATCGGCTACATCCTGCCGCCGCTGAACCCGCGCACGCTCGTCGTCCATCCCGGTGACACGCTCGTGCTCGCGACCGACGGCATCCGCCACGGGTTCAAGGACGAGGTCCGCGCGACGCGCGAGCCGCAGGAGATCGCCGACGCGATCGTCGCCAACTGGAGCAAGACGTCCGACGATGCGTGCGCGGTCGTCGCGCGCTACCTCGGTGCCGTCGAGGCAACGGCGATCGACATCGATGGCGACGAGGACGTCGCGCACGCCCGGATCCTCACGCGCGACGCGGCCAACGGCCTGGGTTTCTCGGCGACGGCGGTCGATGCGATCGTGACGGCGGTCAGCGAGCTCGCGCGCAACGTGGTCGACCACGCGGAGCGCGGCGAGGTCGTGCTTCGACGTACGCGCGATCGCGTAGGCCTGTCGATCGTCGTCCGCGATCGAGGTCCGGGAATCGCCGACGTCGCGCGCGCGCTCGAGGATCATTTCTCGACGGGCGACGGCCTCGGCTGTGGGCTGTCAGGCGCACGCCGGATGGTCGACAAGCTCGAGATCGACACCCAGATTGGAGTTGGTACGGTCGTAACGATCGAGAAGTGGTTGCGATGAGGGATCCGAAGCGAGCGCAGATCGAACACGAGTACTCGACGGCTCTTCGCGACTGCGTCGCGGGCGCCGGCGAGCTCGCGCTGTCGCACGCCTACGAGCTCGGCCGGATGGCGGCGGGAACCGGGATCGGTGTCGTCGAGCTCGCGGAGATCCACGATCACGCGCTGAAGGAAGTGCTCGGCGATGCCGCGCCGCCGGAGCAGGTCGACCAGTTCTTCGCCGAGGCGCTGTCGCCGTACGAGATGACGCACCGCGGGTTCCGCGAGGCAAACGAGCGGCTCGAGTCGGCGGTGCGCGAGCTCGAGGCGTTCAGCTACTCGGTCTCGCACGACCTTCGCGCGCCGCTGCGGACGATCAGCGCGTTCACCCAGGCGCTCGCGGAGGACCTGCGCTACCAGCTCGACGAGCGAAGCCGCGACCACCTGCGGCGCGTACTCGCGGCGGCGGCGCGGATGAGCGATCTGATCGATGCGCTCCTCGAGCTGTCGCGGATCAGCCGGTCGCAGCTCGGGCGACATCGGGTCGACATGAGCGCCGTCGCGACCTCGGTCGTCGAGGAGCTGCGCCGGCGCGACGTCACCCGGCGGCTGGGCGCGACGGTCGCGCCCGAGCTGGTCGTCGAGGCGGACGGCCGGCTCGTCCGGATCCTGTTCGACAATCTGATCGGCAACGCCTGGAAGTTCACGGCCCACACGCCGGCTCCCCACGTCGAGGTGGGCTCCGTCGTGTCCGACGGCGAGCACGTGTTCTTCGTACGAGATAATGGCGCTGGCTTCGACATGGCCTACGCAGAGCGCCTGTTCGCGCCGTTCCAGCGGCTCCACAGCGATCGTGATTACGCTGGTACTGGAATCGGTCTTGCGACCGTCAGGCGCATCGTGGAGCGCCACGGCGGCCGTATCTGGGCCGACAGCACACCCGGTGCAGGTGCGACGTTCTATTTCACGCTGCCGTCAGCGTGAGGTAGTCGATCGGGAATTCACCGTTTGGGTGAGGGCACCGTTCGTCGTCTTGCCCCTCGTCCCCCACCGCACTAATGTGGGCGACGGGGTTGGGTTTCTTTGGATACATCTGACGTAAAGCACCTTCGACTGCTGGTGGTCGAAGATTCCGACGACGATTACGAGATCCTGGTCCGCGAAGTTAGGCGCGCCGGGTATCAGGTCGAGAGCTCTCGGGTCGGAACAGGGGTGCAACTAAATGTTGCACTTGAGGAGCCGTGGGACCTGATGTGCACGGACTGGATGCTGCCGAGCTTCGGCGGCCTCCAGGCGCTGCAGATGGCGGCCGAGGTCGCTCGCGACCTGCCCTGTATCGTCATCTCGGGGACCCCTAACGAGGAGGCGGCGGTCGCCGCGCTGCGCGCCGGTGCGCTCGACTTCCTGTCGAAGGACAAGCCCCTGCGGTTCGTGCCCGCGATCGAGCGCGCGCTCCGCGAGGCCGCCGAGCGCCGCACGCGCGTCATGGTCGAGCGCGAGCTGCGGCTGACCGAGGAGCGCTACCGCGCCGCATTCGAGGCCGCGCCCGAGGCGATCATCACGTACGACCTCGATACCGGCAGCATCATCGACGCGAACGCGAGCATGGTCACGCTGTTCGGCTACTCGCGCGATCAGTTTCGCACGCTGCGGATCGATGATCTGAGCCCCGAGGTTCACAGCGATGGCAGGGTCTCGCGCGAGACCGTGCCGCGCTACCTCGCGCTCGCCGAGCGCGGCGAGCCGGTCGTGTTCGAGTGGGTCAACCGCGACGCGTTCGGCAACGACTTTCCGACCGAGGTCCGCATGACGCTGTTGCCGTCGTCGGGCCACAAGCTCGTGCGCATCAGCATGCTCGATCTCCGCGATCGCAAGCGCTCCGAGGAGCTCCGCCGGCGTGCGATCGAGCTCGAGCTGCAGAATCGCCGGATCCAGGAAGCGAATCGCTTGAAGAGCGAGTTCCTCGCGAACATGTCGCACGAGCTGCGCACGCCGCTCAACGCGATCATCGGGTTCGCCGAGCTGCTGTTCGACGGTGCGGTCGACCCGACGACCCCGCAGCACAAGGAGTTCCTCGGCGACATCCTGACGAGTGGGCGCCACCTGCTGCAGCTCATCAACGACGTCCTCGATCTCGCGAAGGTCGAGGCCGGCAAGCTCGACTTCCGGCCGGAGTCGGTCGACCTCGCCCGCGTGCTCAGCGAGGTGGTCGCGATCACGCGCACGACCGCGTCGAGCAAGCGAATCACGGTGACGGTCGACGTCGCGCCGGCGATCGCGCAGGTCGTCGTCGATCCGAACCGGCTCAAGCAGGTCGCATACAACTACGTGTCGAACGCGCTGAAGTTCACGCCCGACGGCGGCTCCGTCAGCGTCCGCGTCGCCGAGGAAGGCGGCGACATGTTCCGCCTCGAGGTCGAGGACACCGGCGTCGGCATCGCGCCGGCCGACCTCGGCCGTCTGTTCATCGAGTTCCAGCAGCTCGACGCGGGCGCCGCCAAGCGGCACCAGGGCACAGGGCTCGGCCTCGCGCTGACGCGCCGTCTCGTCGAGGCGCAGGGTGGTGCTGTCGGCGTGCGGTCGACGCCGGGCAAGGGTAGCGTGTTTCACGCGGTCCTGCCGCGCAACACGCGCGACACCTCGATGCCGTCGGTCCCGCGGACGAGCACGCTGTCGCGCTCCGATCGCAGGCGCGTCCTCGTCGTCGAGGATCAGGCGCGTGATCAGGAAGTGCTCGCGGCGACGCTCGTCGAGGCTGGCTATGCGGTCGAGATCGCCGAGACCGGCGCGCAGGCGATCGCGCGCTGTCGCGAGCGCTCGTTCGACGCGGTGACGCTCGATCTCATCCTCCCCGACATGAGCGGCCTCGACCTGCTCGCCCAGCTCCGCGCGGAACCGCGGATGCGCGCGACACCGGTGATCGTCGTGACCGTGATCCCGGACGCCAAGCTCGTCGCCGGGTTCGCGGTGCACGACGTGCTGCGCAAGCCGCTCGAGCAGAACGTGCTCCTCAACTCCCTCCAGCGCGCCGGCGTGCGCCCCGACCGCGAGGGCGGCGTGCTCGTCGTCGACGATGACCCGAGCTCGCTCCGCCTGATGGACGCGACGCTCGCGCAGCTCGGCTTCTCGACGATCACGCGCTCGAGCGGCACGTCCGGCCTCGAGGCCGCCGCATCGCTTCAGCCGAAGGCCGTCGTGCTCGACCTGATGATGCCGGGCATGGACGGCGTCGAGTTCCTCGACCGCTTCCGCCGGCTGAACGGACATCTCCGCACCCCCGTCCTCATCTGGACGATGAAGGATCTGACACCCGCCGAGCAGGCCCAGCTGCGCCAGTCGGCGCAGGGGATCGTGTCGAAGAACGGCAACACGCCGTCGACGGTGATCGCGCAGCTCCGCGCGCTGTTACCCGACGCCTCGGAGACCCCCAATGGCTGAGCGGGTCCTGATCGTCGACGACAACCCGACGAACCTCAAGCTCGTCGCGTACCTCGTCAAGGCGAACGGTTACGAGGTCGAGACCGCCGCCGATGCCGAGGCCGCCGTCGCGGCGATCCGCGTGAACAAGCCGCACGTGATCCTCATGGACCTCCAGCTGCCGGGCATCGACGGGCTCGAGCTGACGCGTCGGCTCAAGGCGGACCCGGTGACGAAGGACATCGCGATCATCGCGGTCACCGCGTACGCGATGAAGGGCGACGAGGAGAAGGCGCTCGCCGCGGGCTGTGACGACTACGTCACGAAGCCGATCGATACCCGCGCGTTACCTCAGGTCATCGCGCGCCACGTGCAAAATCGGGGAGGCGCGTGAGTAGCACCCGGACCATCATGGTCGTCGACGACAACGAGACGACCCGGCGGCTGGTTCGCAATGCCCTCTCGAGACACGGGTTCTCCGTGATCGAGGCGGCGGACGGTGCGACCGCGCGCGAGCTGATGGCGCGCGAGCACCCCCGCGTGGTGCTCCAGGACCTGATGCTGCCCGACACCGACGGCTTCCAGCTCGTCGGCGAGCTGCGCAAGCTCGCGACCTCCGACGTCACGATCCTCGCGTTCTCGGGGTTCGTGTCCAAGCTCGACGAGGCGCGCGTGTCGGCGGTCGGCTTCGACGACATCATTCCCAAGCCGATCGCGCCATCGCGGCTCGTGCCGCTGATCGAGGCCCACTTGCCGGGGCTGGCGACGACGTCGGAGCGGTTCGGTACCGGGCGCCGCCTGATCGTCGCCGACGACGATCCGCTGCAGCTCAAGCTCGCATCGTTCCGCCTCGGTCGCCTCGGCTTCGAGGTCGAGACCGTTCCCGATGGCGCGGCCGCGCTCGCGGCGATCCGGCGAAAGAAGCCCGACGCGGTCGTCTCCGACGTGATGATGCCGGAGCTCGACGGGTTCGGGCTCGCGATGGCACTGCGCTCGGATCCGAGCCTGCGTGCGTTGCCGCTGCTGCTCGTGACGTCGAGCTACGTCGAGTCGTCCGATCGTCAGCTCGCGCAGCGTGCAGGCGCCAACGATCTCGTCGTCCGCACGCCCGATCTGACCGAGGTGATCGAGCTGCTGCGCTCGACGCTGACCGCGCCTTCGCCGGGTGCGTCGTTCGAGCCGAACGAGCTGAACGAGCTCGAGCGCGAGCGCAACCGACGCGTGTTCCGCCAGCTCGAGCGCCAGGTCCTGCTCAATACCGGCCTCGCGAAGCGCTGCTCCGAGCTCGCGTCGGAGCTCACCGTGCTCACCGGCCTGTCGGAGGCCGTGCTCAAGCATCGCAACGTCGATACCGCGCTCGACGAGGCACTCGCCGCGTGCTTCGACGCGGGCGGCGTGTCGGCCGGTGCCCTGTACCTGCTCGACGGCCAGGCGATGCGCGTGCGCTCGCTCGGCGCCGACGGCAAGTGGCAGGCCGGTGGCCTCGAGTCGTTCTTCGGCTACGAGCCAGTCCTGCGCTCCGTGATGAGCTCGGGCCAGGCGCTCCACGTCCCGTCTGCGTCGCTCGATCCAGAGGTCAACACGGCGCTGCTCGAGCGGAGCGAGGCGAACGCGATGCTCGTCGTCCCGGTCCCCGGCGCGCAGAGCTCGCTCGGTGCGCTGCTGATGGTCGCCCGCGTGCGCGAGATCGACGAGAGCGACTGGCGCGCGTTCGCGACCGGTGTCGCGTCGCAGATCAGCCAGGTCCTCACCCTCGCCCGTGCGTATGCGGACGCGGAGGAAGCCGAGCGCAAGGCGGCCGATCACGCAGCCCTGCTCGAGGCGGTCGTCGAGAGCGCGCCCGACTACGTGCTCCAGCTCGATCGCGAAGGCACCATCCACTTCAGCAACCGGATCGAGGCCGGCCGCGACCGCGACGAGGTCATCGGCAGGGATTGGTTCGGTCTCGTGGCGCCCGAGTACCGCGCGACGGCGCGCGCGGCGTTCGCGAAGGCGCTCGGCGGAACACCGTCGGAGTTCGAGGTCCAGGGAGCGACGACCGATGGCGAGATGGCCTGGTACCAGGGCCGCATGGGGCCGGTCCGGCGCGGCGCGCACATCACCGGCGTCGTCATGATCGCGCGCGATGTCACCGACAAGAAGCAGACCGAGATGCAGCTGATGTTCGCGGACCGGATGGCCTCGGTCGGAACGCTCGCGGCCGGTGTCGCGCACGAGATCAACAACCCGCTCGCCGCGGTGATCGCGAACCTCGACATGGCGATCCAGGACGTGATCGATCTCGGCGAGCGCGCGCAGCTGCCCGCCGATCTCGTCGACGAGCTTCGCGACGCCCGGAGCTCGTCCGACCGCGTGCGCGAGATCGTCAAGGATCTGAAGCTGTTCTCGCGGACCCAGGAAGAGCGCCATGGCGCGGTCAACGTCGAGAAGGTCCTCGACTCGACGCTGCGCATGGCGTGGAACGAGGTCCGCCACCGCGCGAGGGTCGTCAAGCAGTACGGCAGCGTGCCGCGCGTCGTCGCGAACGAGTCGCGGCTCGGTCAGGTGCTGCTCAACCTGATCGTCAATGCCGTCCAGGCGATTCCCGAGGGCAACTACGAGGCGAACCAGATCCGGCTCTCGACGGTGCGCGAGGGTGACGTCGTCATCATCAAGGTCGGCGACACCGGCGGAGGCATGCCTCCGGAGGTCAAGAGGCGGCTGTTCACGCCGTTCTTCACGACGAAGCCCGTCGGCGTCGGGACCGGCCTCGGCCTCGCGATCTCGCATCGGATCGTCACCGCGATGGGCGGCACGATCACGTTCGACAGCGAGGTCGGCAAGGGGACCGAGTTCCGGATCTCGCTGCCGATTGCCGGTCCGCAGATCCAGCCGGTCACGTCGAAGCTGCCGACGACGGCGATCGCGCATCGGCGTGGCAAGGTGCTCGTCATCGACGACGAGGAGTCGCTCGGCCAGGCGATCCGCCGCTACCTCTCGCAGGATCACGAGGTGATCGCGGTGACGAGCGCGCGCGTCGCCCTCGATCTGATCGCGGGCGGCTCGCGCTTCGACGTGATCCTGTGTGACCTGATGATGCCGCAGATCACCGGGATGGAGGTCCACTCGACCGTCGAGCGACTCGATCCCCGGCAGGCCGAGCGGATCGTGTTCGTGTCCGGCGGCGCGTTCACCGAGGCGGCGAGGGCGTTCTTCGAGGGCACGCCGAACCACCGCATCGAGAAGCCGTTCGACCTCAAGACGCTGCGTCACCTCGTCAACGAGCTGATCAACGACGCGACCTAGAACAGCGACGAGTACGCGCTGCCGTGTTCGTGTCGCCGTCGGGGTCGGGCAGGGTCCCGAACTCGCTGTACGGCCTGGGTAGCGCGGTCGCCGTCGTCTGGTTCGTGACGAGGTCCTTCACGTAGGACGTCAGCGTCGTCGCCATCATGCCGCCGTCGGTCGGCGCCGCGGCGGCCGTCCGATCCGGTGCGATGAACGCGGCAGGGCGTGGCTCCGGATCGTATAGTGCGCGCGATGGCCGAAACTCCGCACGGGAGTCACGACTTCGACTACGTCGTCGTCGGTTCCGGTTTCGGCGGCGCCGTCTCTGCGTGCCGCCTCGCGGAGAAGGGCTACTCGGTCGCCGTGCTCGAGATGGGCAAGCGCTGGGACGCGAAGGACTTCCCGAAGACGACGTGGCGCGTGCGCCGCTGGCTGTGGCGCCCCGGCCTCAAGCTGTTCGGCTTCTACGACATGCGG
Organism: Pseudomonadota bacterium; assembly: GCA_023386455.1. Lineage (GTDB taxonomy): Bacteria > Myxococcota_A > Polyangia > Haliangiales > Haliangiaceae > JABFXX01. The sequence goes on from JAEWJO010000310.1 coordinate 17,773, forward strand.
CCGTTCAAGCACGTGATGATCCTGTGCGGCAACGCCGTCGGTGGCGGCTCGATCACGTACGCGAACACGATGCTCGTGCCACCGGAGATCGTGTGGCGCGAAGGCTCGTGGAAGGGACTCGCCGAGTGGGAGCGCGAGATGCCGGCGCACTACGCGACCGCACAGCGGATGCTCGGGGTCACGCAGAACAAGATCCTCGGCGAAGCGGACCTGATGCTGAAGAAGATGGCGGACGCGCAGGGCGTCGGCGACACGTTCTACAAGACGGACGTCGCCGTGTACTTCGGCGACCGGCCCGGCGAGGCGCATCCCGATCCGTACTTCGGCGGCGAGGGTCCGCCGCGTTCGAGCTGCATCGGCTGCGGCGGCTGCATGGTCGGCTGCCGGTTCAACGCGAAGAACACGCTCGACAAGAACTACCTCTACTTCGCCGAGAAGCGCGGTGCGAAGATCTTCGCGGAGACGCGCGTCGTCGACGTCGCGCCGCTCGGCGCGGCCGATGGCAGCGACGGTTATGCGATCACCACGGAGCGCTCGACCGCGTGGTTCGCGAAGGCGCGCAAGACGATCACCGCGAAGCACGTCGTGCTCAGCGCGTCGGCGCTCGGCACGATGGACCTGCTCATGCGCATGAAGCAGGGCGGTTCGCTGCCGAACGTGTCCGATCGCCTCGGCTGCGATGTGCGGACGAACTCGGAGTCGCTGATCGGCGTGCGCTTCCCGGGCTCGCAGCACGACATGTCCAAGGGCATCGCGATCGGGTCGGGCATCCACATCGATCGGTTCACGCACATCGAGGCGACCCGCTACAACAAGGGCTCCGATGTCCTCGGGCTGCTCGCGACGATGCTCGTGAACGGCAAGGGCCTCGGCCGCATCGCGACGTGGATCGGCTCGGCGTTCCGCCATCCGATCAAGTTCGCGCGTGCGGGCTGGCCGTTCGGGTTCGCGCGCCAGACGCTGATCTTCCTCGTGATGCAGACGATCGACGCGACGCTGCGCATGCGGCTGCGCCGGCGCTGGTTCTGGCCGTTCGGCAAGCTCCTGTGCACCGAGGGCCAGCGCATCCCGACCAACATCCCGCAGGCGAACGCGTTCGCGGAGAAGGCCGCCGCCGAGTTCGGTGGCATCCCGATCACGTCGTCGTCCGAGATCCTGTTCGACCTGCCGATGACCGCGCACTGCATCGGCGGCTGCGTGATGGGCACGAGCGCGGCCGAGGGCGTCATCGACTCGCAGCACCGCGTGTTCGGGTACCAGAACCTCTACGTCGTCGACGGCTCGGCGGTCGGTGCCAACCTCGGCGTCAATCCAAGCCTGACGATCACGGCGCTCGCGGAGCGCGCGATGACGTTCATCCCAGCGAAGCGCGCTTGAGCAGCTGCTGCGAGCTCAGCTTCTTCTTCGCACTCGAGTCGAACTTCTCGCGCGCCTCCTGGATCGAGGTCCGGTACTCCTCGGCCCACTCGGCAAGCCCCTGGATCGGCGCCAGCAGCGTCTTGCCGAGCTTCGTCAGCTCGTAGTCGACGCGTGGCGGGATCTCGGGAAACACAGTTCGCGTGACGAGACCATCGCGCTCGAGACCGCGCAGAGTCAGCGTCAGCATCCGCTGCGAGATTCCTTCGATCGAGCGGCGCAACTCGCTGAAACGCATGGCTCCATCGCCGAGTAGCGCGACGATCTGAACGCTCCACTTGTCGCCTACGCGATTCAGAACCTCGCGTACCGCGGGGCATCGCTGCACGGGCTTGTTCCTTGGTGACATCGGTGTGCCTTCTTGCGGAGTGGTCATCGGTTCCCAATATTCACCATGGTTCCGAACAAGAACCAAGGCAAGACAAAGAACCGTACTAGGAGCATCTCACATGACCACCTCCACCTGGGATTTCGATCTCGCGCACTCCAGCGTCAACTTCCACGTCCGGCACCTGATGGTGTCCAAGGTCCATGGCCGCTTCGCGTCCTGGAGCGGGACGCTCGAGCTCGACGAGTCCGACCTCACGAAGTCGCGCCTCGACGTGACCATCGACGCTGCGTCGGTCGAGACCAAGGAAGCCAAGCGTGACGAACACCTTCGCTCGGCCGACTTCTTCGAGGTCGAGAAGTACCCGCACCTCACGTTCAAGAGCACCAAGATCGAGAAGTCGGACGACGGCTACAAGCTGACCGGCGACCTCACCATCCGCGGCATCACCAAGTCGGTCACCCTCGAGGTCGAGGGCGGCGAGACCGTGAAGGATCCGTGGGGCGGCACGCGCACCGGCTTCTCGGCGAAGACGGCGCTGTCGCGCAAGGAGTTCGGCCTCACCTGGAACGTCGCGCTCGAGGCTGGTGGGTTCGTCGTCGGCGACAAGATCGAGATCACGCTCGAGATCGAGGCCATCAAGAAGGCCGCGACCGCTGCCGCGTAGCGCTCAGTGAACGAGCGGCCAGCCTTCGGCGCCGACCAGGGGCACGAAGCGCACGTCGCCGAGATCCTCCTCGACGAATTCGTCGTCGCGCTTGCGCGTGATGCGGACGAGCCGCTGGCTCGACGCGTCGCCATGCGGGATGACGATCCGTCCACCGATCGTCAGCTGCGAGAGCAGTGACGGGGGAGGGCTCGGCGCGCCCGCGGCGACCGCGATCGCGTCGTACGGCGCGTTCGTCGGCCAGCCGAGCGTGCCGTCGCCGACGTGGACTTGCACGTTGTTGTATCCCAGCCGCGCGAGTCGCGCCGCGGCCATGTGCGCGAGCTCGGGGATGCGCTCGACGGTATGGACCTCGCGGACCAGCCGGCTGAGGACCGCGGCCGCGTAGCCCGAGCCCGTCCCGATCTCGAGCGCCTTCTCGTGGCCGTCGAGCCGGAGCGCCTGGTACGTCATCGCGACGACATAGGGCTGGGAGATCGTCTGGCCAAAGCCGATCGCGAGCGGCGAGTCCTCGTACGCGAGCGTCCGCAGGTCCTCGTCGACAAACTCCTCGCGCGGCACGTCGCCGAATGCAGCGAGCACGTGTGGATCGACGATGTCCCGTCGCCGCAGCTGCTCCGAGACCATGCGTTGTCGTGCTCCCATGCTCACCGCCCTCGATTCGAGGATGGCCACATACGTGAGATCACGCAAGCCGTCGGGCGAGTGCGAGACCTGCCAATCCGGCGAGAACGCAGCCGACGACCGTGAGGCCGACATTGAGGAGAGCCCGGGCGGGAGCGTCCTGCGTCGCTGCGAGCGTCGTCGTCTCGTAGTTGAAGCTCGAATACGTGGTGAGCCCGCCCATGAATCCGGTCGTCAGTGCAAGGCGCAGGTTCGGCGGGAACGACGACACGCGCAGGGACGTCTCCATCACGAGCGCGATCAGGAACGATCCGACGAGGTTCACCGTCAGCGTGGCGTAGGGGAACGAGCGCGGCCCGATCCACAGGCCGATCAGGTAACGCGTCACGCAGCCGGCTCCACCGGCCAGGAACACGATCAGGACGCGCAGCACGAATACGACGGTAGCAGAGCCGCGCACGCGTAGGCGTAGGCGAGCAATCGTCCCCTCCGTTCGAGGCCGCGAACGGCGGATTCCCCGAAGCGTTCGCTTCGGGATTGCCGTGAAGCCTCGGCCGTGATCGGGACGCCGACGGGGCGCCCCGAGCTGGTGGCGTTCGGCGTGCGGAGAGGCAAGCGCGGGTGCCCGCCTGCGCCTACGTGATCAGGCCGCAGCTTCCTCGTGGCCGTGCGTCGTGTGCGGGCGGACGGTCAGGACCGGGCAGGGCGCGGTGCGCACCACCGATTCCGTGATGCTGCCGAGCAATGCGCGCGACACGCCGCGGCGGCCGTGGGTGCCCATGACGATCAGATCGGCGCCGATCTCTTTCGCCGTCTGGTTGATCACGTCGCGCGCGTCGCCGGTGCGAAGCAGCACCTGACCGATCGAGACACGGCTGCGATGAGCGTCGGCGATCTGGTCGAGCGCGATCTGGTTGTCGTGCACCATCGAGTCGATCACCGTGCTCGTCAACGCGACGCCGAGCTCGGGAACACCGAGCGCGGGGATGCCGATGACGTTCAGCAGGTGGATCGTCGCGCCGAACTTCTCGGCGATCTCGCACGCATAATCGAGCGCCTCGTCGGCGCCCTCGCCTAGGTCGGTCGGAACGAGGATCGATTTGGGAAGCATAGCAATCACAGAGCTTTCACGAACCGGGCCAAGGATCGGGTAGAACCTCACTGGCGTGCGGCTCACCCGTAAGTTCATCGCGGCGCTCGTCATCGGCGTGGCCCTCGTCGCGATGATCCAGGGATTCTTCGACTATCGCCGCGAGCGCGATGTCTTCGACAACCAGATGCGAGGCGAGGCAACAGCGCTCGGGCGCGCGCTCGCGCGCGGCATGGCCGAGGTCTGGGAACGCGACGGCGAGGCCGCGGCTCGTCAGTTCCTGCTGACCGCGTCGAGCCAGAGCGAGCACATCCGTGCCCGCTGGATCTGGCTCGATGCCTCGACGCGCGACGCGCCCCGGATCGCGCGCGTCCGGCTCGATCCGATGACCGAGGGCCAGGTCGTGATCGCCAAGGACGGCGACCAGCTCCTGACGTACATCCCGGTGAAGGTGCCGGAGCCGCGCGAGGGCGGCCTCGAGATCGCGCAGCCGCTCGCGCAGCTCGACAAGT
>JAEWJO010000338.1 GCA_023386455.1 Pseudomonadota bacterium
CGGTACGCCGGTGCTGGTCGCCGGCTCGCTGTTCCTCGTCGGCGAGGCGCGCACGCGCTTCCTCGGTGCGCCGACCGATCCGATCGTCGCGACCGAGTCGCTCGCGCAGCCGTCGCGCTAGCTGCGCGCGAGCGGATCGGCCCAGCGCAGGTCGATCAGCGTCTTCGCATCGCCCGCCCACGACTTCGACTTGAACGTCGCGCGGATCTGCTTCGCGCCCGCGAGCTCGAGCAGACCCTCGAAGAAGCCCATCGTCTGCACCGACGCGGCTTCCTCGGCCGGCATGCCCATGTAGTAGTGGATCACGAACTGCGCCTCGCCCTCGTGGATCATGACGAGCTCGAGCGCCTCGAAGTCGAAGAACGTCTGGCGCATCACGCGGAACCGATTGAGCGACTCGACCGGATCGTTCGGCGCGAGCAGCATCGGGTGCGCCGCGCGCAGCTGCGCGGCCGAGTAGCGTCCCCACAGCTGTACCGGCAGGAGCTGGTTACCGGCGACGAAGCGAAGGATCGCGTTCCCCATCCGCTCGAACGCCTCCATCGGGTACCAGGCCGTCTTGTCGATCTGCGAATCGAGGTAGGGCAGGTCTGTCGGAGACAGAAACGAGGACCACTCGACGCCCTTGTGCGCCTTGAGCATGCGCACGTAGTCGAGGAACAGGATCCCTTTGACCATGCGCTTCACGTGGGGGGCACTATGGCGGATTCGTTGAGATTCATGTCACCTGGTCGGGTATTGGCGGGGTAACGATGAGTTCCGTTCGTATGAGGCCTCACGCCCGGGCCGTAATTTGCGCGCCTCCTCGCGTACGCCTACGATCACTGTCATGCGGCGCGCGTTCTTGATCCTGGGGCTCGGTGTCGGCCTGGCCGGCCGTCCTGCCTTCGCAGAAGGGCCCACGGGGCAAAACGCGGAGGGCGACTACGGTGGAGTGCAACCGGGCCAGCCGAAGAAGCCGGTCGAGCCGGCGAAGAAGGCGAAGAAGCCACCGAAGGGCACGCTGTCGTGGATCGGCTTCGAGACGAAGGACGGCGGCTCGCAGGTGTTCCTGCAGTCGGTCGCGCCGTTCCAGGTGGCCCAGCACGTCGACAAGGGCACGCTCGTCGTCGATCTGTCCGGCGTCACGCGCCTCGGTCAGAACACGTGGCGTCCGATCGACACGCGGTTCTTCGACACGTCGCTATCGCGCATCGTCGCCCGCAAGAAAGGGCGCGGCATCGAGCTTCGCATCACGTTCAAGAACGCGAAGGACGCCGGTCAGGCGTCGGTCCGCACGGCGACCGAGGCCGACGGCATGTACTACGCGTATCTGTCCTTCGCCGGCGGCGGTGAGCCCGCGACGAACGACACCGAGCCGACGAAGTAGGACGGCTACTTCGCGTCCGACAGCGCGTCGCGGAACGTCGACTCGTCCTGCTCGCCACGGAACGCGTCGCGCGCCCGCCCGTCGGGGCCGAGCACGAGCGAGTACGGCACGCCGCGGATGTTGTACTTCTTGCGCAGCGTGCCGTCGTCGACGAGCGCGGTGCCGTCGAACTTCAGGTGGCTGACGACGCCCTCGGCGTTCTGCGTACCACCGGCGACGAACACGGCGACGAGGTTCGCGCCTTGTGCCTTCGCCGCGGCCATCCCGCGCGGCAGCGTCACGAGACAGTGCGGGCACGTCGGCGTCACGAACATCACCAGGCTCGGTTTGCCCTTGAGGCTCGCCGGATCGAACTTGTACGCGCCGAGCGACGGCATCGTCAGTGATGCGGCGACGTCGCCGTCGGGCACGGGCTCGCCGCGCTTGCAGGCGACCACGGAGAGTACGAGCGCGACCGAGATCGCGAGGAAGGCCTGTCGACCCGAGCGCCGAAATGGCATACCCGCCTGATAGCATGCTCGACGTGGACCTGGCAGACGAACTGGCCGAGCTCGTGGGACAGCTCCGCGGGCAGCTGCGTCACCACCACGCCGCGGGCACCTGGGCCGCACCGGGCGGTGCGACGGCGCGTCCGGAGGTCTCCGACATCCCCGCCGATCCCGAGCCGCCGACCGCGAGCCCCGATCGGGGCCCCCCCGTCGAGGCGATCGACGATGGCCAGGTCGTCCGGACGCCGCTCGGCCGCCGCACGCTCGCCCAGATCCGCACCGAGCTCGGCGACTGCACGCGCTGCAAGCTCCACGGAACGCGCACGTCGATCGTGTTCGGCGTCGGCGCCGAGGACGCGCCGCTCATGTTCGTCGGCGAGGCGCCGGGCGAGCAGGAGGACCGGCGCGGCGAGCCGTTCGTCGGTCCCGCCGGCGAGCTCCTCGACAAGATGATCATCGCGATGGGCTGGTCGCGGCAGACCGTCTACATCAACAACATCCTGGCGTGCCGGCCGCCCGGTAATCGCAACCCGCAGCCCGACGAGGTTGCCGCGTGCAAGCCGTTCCTCGAGGCGCGCATCGCCGCGATCGCGCCGCGCATCATCGTCGCGCTCGGCCGTCCGGCCGCGAACACGCTGCTCGGCACCGACGCGCCGATCAGCTCGCTGCGCGGCAGGTTCCACGACCGCCATGGCGTCAAGGTCATGCCGACGTTCCACCCGGCGTACCTGCTGCGCGAGCCCGATCGCAAGCGCGACGCGTGGGCGGATCTCAAGCTCGTCATGGCCGAGCTCGCGCGCCTCGGCATCCAGGCGCCCGGCACCCCGCGCGCGTAGCCGATCCGGCCGCGGGCTGCGCGCCGTTGCGCGTGTGATCCGCGTGACGTTTCGTTCACGTTCGGCGCTGCTCGAACGCACCGTCGCGCGCGACGGCGTTCCTGATGCGCCCGTCGTCTGTCATGCTCGTTCTGGTACGCGCGTGACCGAGCCTTGTGATGTTCTGCAGGCCGAGATGGCCCTCGATCTCCTCGAGGCGGAGCTCGCGGTCGAGCTCCCACCTCACATGCGCGCGTTCGCGCGTGCGCACGCGGACGGTCGTCCACCGCCCGCGGCACCGTTGCTCGCCCGGCTCGCGTCGACGCTGCAGACCGTGACGACGGCGTGCATGCACGACGTCCTCGCCGACCGCGGCCTCGCGCTCCTCCGGCTCGTCGCCCCGCTCGTGATCGAGGACGATCCGGCCGTTGTCGTCGCGCGCGCGATGCCGCCGACGTGGCAGAACCTCGCGGTGCTCGCGGCGCAGCGCGATGCCGCCGCGCGCGCGCGCTTCGATCTGTCCGCGGTCGAGCTCGCGCACCGCCTCCACGGCGTCACCGGCTCGCGCCACGACCACGACGCACCGGGCCCGGCGATCGAGGGCTGGCACGAGCGCGACGTGCCGATCGAT
>JAEWJO010000348.1 GCA_023386455.1 Pseudomonadota bacterium
GCGGATCGTCGAGCGGCCGGCGCGCGAGGTCGCCGAGATACTCGCGGTTCCACGCGACGACCTCCGGCACGAGCTCGCGGATCACGACCTGCGCGTCGGGCCGCACCGAGTCGAGCACCGCGCGGGCAGTGAAGCCCATGCCGAGCCCGCCGACGAGGACGCGCGCCTTGCCGCCCTTCGCGAGATCCGCGCAGCCGAGCTTGCCGAGGAGATCCTCGGAGCCGTGGCTGCGGCTGTTCATGAGCTCGGCGCCGCGCAGCCGGATCGCGAACTCGTCACCGCGACGCGCGAGCACGAGCTCGGCGGAGCCGACCTTCGCGCGACCTAGCTCGTTCCAGGGAACCATTACTCGTACGGCTGCAGGATCACCGTGTTGCCGGTGAAGATCGGGATCAGGATGCGGTGGCGCTTGCTGTCGTGGCCGATGTCGGCCGGCGACTTCACGTTCTCGACCACCGGCTTCCACTCCTTGCCCGGCTGGCCGCGATAGATCGCCGAGCCTTCCCAGCTCGACACGAGCACGTCGCCGCCGTCGAGCACGACGATGCCGTCGAGCTGACCCTTCGGCAGCTTCTGGCCCGCCTGCTTCTTGCCCTTCGCGTCGACCTTGTAGATCTCGCCGCTGCCGAACGTGACGACCCAGACCGAGCCGGCATCCCCGGCGGTGATTCCGTTCGGACCGCCGAGGCTCTTGTCCTTGATCATCGCCTTCGCCTTGCCGTCCTTGCCGATCTTCCAGACCGCGTCGGTGCCGGTCGGCGCGAACTTCGCGTCGAGGCCCGAGTCGGTCACGTACACGCCGCCGTCGGGCGCGGCCGCGGCGTCGTTGAGGAACGTCGCGCCATCGATCTTGATGTCACCCTTGGGCTCGCCGGTCTTCGCGTCGAACGTGCGGACGTTCGTGATGTCCGCGACGTAGAGCAGGCCACCGGTGATCGCCATGCCCTTCGGCGCGTCGAGCTTGATGTTCTCCTTCGCGCCGTCGATCCACTTCAGCTCGGCGATCTTGCCGTCGGGCGTGACCTTCGAGATGAAGCCGTTGTCGTCGGTGCCCAGCGGCTCGCCGTTGATGTTCGAGACGAGGTAGACGTCGGCATCGGTGTCGTGGAGCACCGACTCGGGCGTCTGGAATCCTTCGGTCAGCGAGAGCGGCGTCTTGCCGTCCCACTCCGCGGCAGCGGCCGCTCCTGCCGAGCCCATCGCCGAACCGGCCGAGCCGGTCTCCGCGGTGGCCGAGCCCATGGCCGAGCCGGACGGTGGCTGCTCCGCCGGCTTCTCTTCCGGCTTCTTCTTGCAACCCGCGAGTGCCGCGAGCGCCGCGAACACGAAAGCATGCTTCGTCATGGCGCGCAGCCTAGATCAAAACGGAGATCCGGGCTCGGTGAGGAACGTCAGCTTCTCGGGAGAAGACGGCGACCTCGACGGGAGCCCACCGGTTTGCGCCCCGTGCTGGTGGACCTTCGACACGTTCCGCTCGCCAGATCGCGCAGTTGCGCCGCGCATGGCCGTTGCACACGAACGCGCGAGCATGCATCGCCGCGTCGTCTGCCTCGGTCTCCTCGGTCTTGCCACGGCGGCGTCCGCCAGCCCGATCGGCGGCGACAAGCCCGTGCGCCCCGACCGCGCGAGCTCGGTCGCGAGCGATGCCGAGGTGTGGCCGTCGGGCGCCGAGGTCGAGCTCGGCCTGCAACAGCTCGAGCTGGCGCGCCGCCGCGATCTCGGCGACGAGGCGCCAGTCGATCCGTGGCTCCGGTTCGCCGGCTTCGCGCAGATCACCGGCGGTGGCCGCGCCGGGGGCGATGCAGCCGCAGGCGCCGCCGCGGCGGTCGGTGGCGCCGGCTGCGACCTCGTCTCGGGCTCCGTCGTCGGCCGGCTGCGCCCGTTCGGCGACGATCAGCGCGCGACCGGCGAGGTGACGTACGGCGCGTGCCTCCTGCGCTACTTCTTCACGGTCGCATTCGATGGCACGCGCGGCACCGGCCTCGCGCCCGCGATCGGCGCGCGTCGCTCGCTGTGGAGCCGCCGCTACGACGCCGTCTACGATCGCGCCGAGCTCGGCTTCGGCGAGATCTTCGGCGACGACGACACGCACCGGCACACGATCTTCTCGATGGCACTCGGTCACGGCACGACGACGCAGGCCGACGGCGACGCCACGCGGACGATCAAGACCGTCGACCTCGACTTCTCACTGTACCGGTACCGCGACACGCGGCGCGGCCTCGCCGTCGACGCGATCGTGTTCACGAACGACTCGCTCAAGGCCGGCGAATCCAACCTCGGTGGCGTCGCGTCCGCGTTCATGCCGGTGCGCGTCCGCCTCGAACGCCCCGAGTTCTACGTCGCTGCAACCGCCGGCTGGGGCATGACGGGTGGCGTCGTCACCGCGTCGGGCTCGACCGAGGTCAACGGCAAGACGACGTCGTCGTGGACCGAGACGATCGACAGCGAGGGCCTGCCGCAGATCACGCGGCTCGTCGGCAACGTCGAGGCGGGGATCGTGCGCGACCGCCTGACCGCGAGCACGCGCATCGCCCGCACGTTCTACCCGACGTTCGACGGCAACATCGCGCGCGAGGGACGCGTCGAGGGCGAGGTGACGTACGTCGCCGGCCAGACGCGCAGGACGAAGCTGTCGCTCGCGCCGTTCGCGACGCGCACGCGGACGTGGACGCGCGAGGAGGGCACGTCGCGCGAGGTCGCAGCCGGTGCGTCGCTGCAGCTCGGGCGCGAGCTGACGCAGCAGCTGCGCGTGGACGCGATCGGCGAGGCCGGCGTGTCGCCGTACGCGCGCCTCGATCGAGATCGCGTGCCGACCGGCAACAGCCTCGGCGGTCAGGTCGTCGTCGCGCTGTCAGCGCGCGTGACCGACCTGCACGATCCGTTCAAGAAGGTCCGTTGACGTCGACGTCGACGCTGTTAGCTCGGCGTCTTCGTGACGAGCGAGTCGACAGCGTGCACGGGCGGCGCCGCGCCATTGATCAGGTGCTTGATCGCGCCGAGCACGAGGCGCTGGCTCTCGAGCATGCTCTTGCCCGCGAACGCGGTCGACACGACGACGATGTTGTAGTGGCCGCCGCCGCCGGAGACCTCGACCGTCGCGTCGGGCATGCGCTCGACCACGGCCGTACGGATCGCATCGGGAATGGAGCCAACGAAGTCGGTCGGATGATCGCTCACGGCCCTCGTTACCATATCTGGCGCAGCGGCAACTCCGGTAGCCGGCCGGCATCGCGCCCAACCGCGCGAGATCGCGACCGAGGAGGCTCGTCCAGATGTTGCAAAGCCGCGCGCGATGCGCGCACTCCTGGCCTGCTGCCTGCTCGTTGTCGCCTGCGCCGACGGCGGCGAGGTCGTCACCGGCGAGACCGAGGTCTCGCCCGAGCTGGACGGCAAGTCCGATGCGGCTGCCGAGGTCTCGGTCCGCGCCGGCGAGACGACGCTGACGGTCTCGAGGGTCGTCGCGCGGCGCGAGGGCCCGAACGGTCCGGAGCTCGTGCTGCGCGGCAAGACGACGCGCACGCTCACCGGCGGCCGCGGCTTCGTGATCGATGACGTGTACGGTGACTTCGCGCAGAAGAGCGCGCGCGTGTTCGAGCTGACGTGGCCGGTGTCGACCGCGCGCACGCTGACCGACGGTGTCGACCAGTTCATCGGGCTTTCGTTCACGCACTCGAGCTCGCGTCCCGATAGCTTGACCGCGCGTGTCGTCGTGCGGCCCCGGCTCGCAACGTTCACGGGCTCGTCGAAGATCTACCTGACGGCGGAGCTGACGCCGGTCGTCTACGGCGGCACGGTCGTCTATCGAATCGCCGGCCATACGGTCGGGCCGAACACGGGGATTCGCGCCGTGCTCGACGGCGTCGACCTCACGGATGTCCACCAGCTCGACGGCACGAAGTTCGCGATCGACCTCTCGCCCGATCAGGCCTACGGCCTCACCGCGCAGGGTGACCTCCAGGTGATCGCCGACTTCGCGACCGGTGGCGTCGACAAGCGCGTCACGCTCGGTCTCGCGATCAAGAAGCTCGGCATGACGAGCGGCGATGCGTACGAGGTGTGGCCTCGCCCGACGTGCACGAGCTCGCTGCGCAGCTGCCTGCAGAGCTTGCCCGATGGCACGCTCGATCTCGGCCGTTGCGGCGAGGCGTTCAAGGTCAACGCGTGTGCCGGTCAGGTCGGCGTGTTCGTCGACGACGTCGCGTTCCAGGCGACGCTGCATGCCGCGGACACCCGCCTCGCGACGCCCGCCGCGCAGGCCGATGCAGTCGCGCTCGTCGGTGCCGACAAGGCGAACGAGCTCCTGTTCATCGCGAAGGAGGTCGTCGAGTCGCGCCTCCAGCAGCAGTTCGGTCGCTGGTACCTGTCGGCGGCCGCGCGCCAGACCGCGCTCGATGCCTCTCTCGAGGGCGGACTCGACACCGCGTACGCGCGGCCGTTCGACTACCTCGAGCCGCACGCGCCGATGCCGAGTAGCGCCGCGGCGATGCGAAACGTCGTCGCCGACGCGGTGCTCGCCGAGATCGATCGCATGGACTTCGTCCACACCGAGCTCGCGCGCACGCTCGAGGACCTGACGCACGAGTACCGCGCGATGCACATCGCCGATATCGCCGCGTTCCGCACGAGCGTCGAGCCGGAGCCGTATCCCGGCCATCCGACGTGGGACGTGTACGTCGGGCGGTGGCTCGGGCTGTACACGGAGGTCGCGGTCGAGCGCGCGACCGGTCACGTCGTGCAGACGCTTGTAGAGATCGACTGACGAGTTGTGGCGATCTCGCACAACGCATGCTCATAGCGTTGGCGAGGGCACAGTTTCTCGTCGGGAGTTGACGCGTTCTCACGCGTCGCGGATTGCGGTGCCAATCGCGGTCGTCCACGATCGTCGGTCTCGAAAGGAGAACGTATGCGTCGTTCTATTGGGACTGCGATGGTGCTGGGCCTGCTCGTTGCCGGAGGCGCTTGCAAGAAGAACAGCGAGCCCGCCTCCGAGGCGAAGACGCAGGAGCCTGCCAAGGCGCAGGACACGGCCGCGGCGAAGGCCGACACGCCGGCGGCAGCATCGACGGATGCGACCGCGGGCCCCGGCGTCCAGGCCGGAGGCATCGCGCGCGACGATCAGGAGGGCGCGGCCGCGATGATCGCGAGCGCCTCCGGCACCGTCGAGGTTCGCCGCGTCGGCGAGACCGCGTGGGCCTCCGCCAAGGCCGACACCAAGCTCTACCCGGGTGACCAGGTCCGGACCGCCGATGCGTCGACCGCGACGGTCGCGCTCGCGGACGAGAGTGTCATCGAGGTCGCCGAGGTCTCGACCGTCGCGATCGGCAGCCGCGATGGCACCGCCGACCCGGGCTCCTCGGCCGCCGTGCTCGGCGGTCTCGCGCGGTTCACCGTGACGCCGCGCGCGCCGGGCGAAGGCGCGTTCCGCGTCTACACGTCGTCCGGCGTCGTGCTCACGCGCGGCACCGTCTACGGCGTCGGCGTCGCCGCGTCCGGAGAGGCGCGCGTCGGTGTCGAGTCCGGCGCGGTCGACGTGATCGGCCTCGCGCAGCTCGACGCGGCGCCCGTCCTCGTCGAGAAGACCTCGCAGGTCGTGATCGCCGCCGACGGCAAGGTCGGCGCCTCCGCGCCATGGCCGGCCGATGACTGGGGCAGCTGGCGCGACGACACCGACGCGAAGGTCGACGTCGTCGCCACGGTCGGTACGCACGGCGACTGGCTCGCGAAGCTCGACCAGTGGCTGATCGACGGCTACGCCGATCTCCAGGCGAGCGCCGACAGCGCTGCGACGTTCGAGGCCACCGCCGCCGCGAGCGCCGAGAAGAACGACATCCCGGCGTACACCGCGGCGCAGCCCGACGGTGCAGCGACGATCGATGCATCGTTCTCCCTCGGCGGCCGCCTCGAGGCGCTGACGTGGGCCTACGCGTCGCACGCGCAGCTCGCGACCGACATCTACGTTCGCCACCCCAAGGAGTGCGAAGCGAAGTGGCAGGTCATCGGGCCGCGGGTCGATGCGGCCGTGCTGTGGCCGAAGCGCTACGACGTCACCGCCGTCGCGTACCTCGAGCCGCTGCGCACGCAGTACTACGTCCACCACCCGCGGGGTCGCGCGCACGCGCAGCTCGTCGGTATCGCCGTCCCGGAGTTCTACGCGCAGGTCGATCCGCCGGAGATCGACCCGGCCGTCGTGCGCGCGAAGGTGAAGGGTGCGGTCTGGGTCGCGCCCGATCTCTCGTACCGCGCATCGGCTCGCCCGGTCTGGGTCGCGGCGCCGGCACCGTCGTGGAACGCGAAGGTCAAGGTCGCCGTCGCGCCACCGCGCGCGAAGGTCGCGTGGTACGTGCGCCCGCCGACGCTGAAGGCCAAGGCGATCGTCGGCACGAACGTCACCGGCACGTGGAAGAGCAAGCTCGACGTGCGTCCGCCGCAGCCGTGGGGTGACCTGCGCGCGTCGTGGAAGGTGCCCGTCGGCGTGAAGATCAAGGTCGGCGCGCCCGACCTGAACGCCGCCGCCAGCGCGCGCGCGAAGGTCAAGCTCGACCCGCGCGGCCGCGTCGTCTGGGATCACCGCTCGTCGGCCGGGATGGCCGGTCATGCGGGCGCGAACGTCGGCGCCGACGTCAAGACGAAGGTCAACGGCAAGGTCGTCGTGAAGGTGCCCGACGTCAAGGCCGGCGTCGGCGTGAAGGTCAAGGCCGCCGACACGACGGTCCGCGATCACCGCAGTGCCGCCGTGAAGGTCGGCGCCGGCGTCGGTGCGAAGGTCAACGGCGCGGTGAAGGCCGGCGCGAACGTGAAGGTGAAGGCGCCCGAGGTGAAGATCAAGGCGCCCGAGGTGAAGGTGAAGGCGAAGGCGTCGGCCGGCTTCAAGATCGGCCACTGAGCGCGCTGCACGTCGAACCCCAGTGCGGTCGGTGGCCCCCGCCGCGCTGTTTTCGTTCGCGTATCGTGTGGCCCGCGGGGGCGCGCTCGGCCTGCTGGATCTACAGTGGCGTCCGTGATGAAGACCGCCTGGCGCTCGCTTCCCGTCCTGTCGTCGTTCGCGATCGCGTGCGGCTCCTCCGCCGCGCCATCCTCGACGGTGCCCGCACCGCCGACGACCGGCGCCGAGCACGCCGGGCACGCCGGGCATCACGGCCATCACCCGCACGAGGGGGCCGACGGCAAGGGGCCGCTCGTCCATCGCTTCGAGAAGGCCGACGAGTGGGCGCCCGTGTTCGACGATCCGACGCGCGAGGCGTGGCAGAAGCCCGACCAGATCGGCGGTGCGCTCGCGCTCGCGCCCGGGATGACCGTCGCCGACGTCGGCGCCGGCACCGGCTACTTCGAGGCGCGGCTCTCGGCGGCCGTCGGCGCGACGGGCAAGGTACTCGCGGTCGACGTCGAGCCCGACATGGTCCGCTACCTGGGCGAGCGCGCGGCACGCGAGAAGACGCCGAACGTCACCGCCGTGCTCGCGACGACCGACGATCCGAGGCTCCCGCAGGCGTCGGTCGATCGGATCCTGATCGTCGACACGTGGCACCACATCGCGGACCGCGTCGCGTACTCGCGCAAGCTCGCGACCGCGCTGCGACCCGGCGGCTTCGTGCTCGTCGTCGACTTCACGCTGGAATCCGCGAAGGGCCCGCCCGCGCACCACCGGATCCCGCCCGCGCAGGTCGCGAGCGAGCTCGCGGAGGCCGGGCTCGCGGCGTCGACGGTCGATGCGGGTCTCTCCGAGCAATTCGCGGTCAAGGGCGCACGCAGATAGCGCGCGGCACGGGCATCGCGTTCGCATGTGCGATCGACGATGCGTGTGCACCGATTCATCGCGATCGTCGTCACCGCGCTGGCGTTGACGATGACATCGGCGCACGTCCTCGAGATGCCGAGGAAGCTCTCGTACGACCTCGATCTGTACACGAGGGTCAACGGATCGCTGTACCTCTACTTCGCCGTCGTCGGCGGCGCCTACCAGATCCTCTCGATCATCGCGGTCGGTACGCTGGCGTGGCGCGTGCGGCACGAGCGGCACGGGCGCTGGACGATCGCCGCGGCAAATGCGCTCGCCCTGTCGTTCGTGTCGTGGCTGCTGCTCGTCGAGCCGGTGAACCTGGCGATCGGCGACGGCGCGACGTGGACGAACGCGCTGCGGCTCCGCTGGGAGCTCGGCCACCTCGTCGGGTTCGTGCTGTCGCTCGGCGGCTTCGTGCTCCTGATCGTCGGGACGCTCGGCGAGATCCCGGGCGATCTCACCGACGAGCCGTCAGCGCGACCGCGAGGCCGCCGACGATCGCAGCGCCGCCCAGCGCCAGCGTCGAGCGCAGCGGCTCACCGAGGAGCGTGATCGCCGCCGCGGCGGTGATCACGGGCACCGATAGCTGGACGACCGCCGCGCGCGTCGCGCCGAGCGACGGCACCGCCGCGTACCACAGGCTGTAGCCGAGGCCCGACGCGACACCACCAGACGCGGCGGCGAGCAGCACGCCCTCGACCGATACGTGCGCCGTCGTCGCGAAGGCGACGGCGACGAGGAGCGCGGCCAGTGGCAGCGAGCGCACGAAGTTGCCCGCGGTCGCGACGAGCGGACGCGTGACGCCACGTCCGCGCAGCGAGTACACGCCCCACGCGACGCCGGCCGTGACCATCAGCGCTGCCCCGAGCGGCGGCGGTGGATCGAGGCCCGGCGCGTTGATCACGACGAGCCCGGCGATCGCGACGAGCCAGCCGAGCCATTGCTGCGGGCCCGGTCTCTCGCCGCGGAGGAGCCCACCGGCGATCATCGTCAGCTGGACGGAGCCGAACAGGATCAGCGCGCCGGCCGCGGCACCGATCTTGAGATACGCGTACGAGAACGCGACGGCGTAGGCGGTGAGCGCGAACGAGGACAGCCACGTGCCCTCGCCACGGAGAGCTCCGATCCCGTCACGTGCGCCGACGATCGCCGCGAGGACGATCGCACCGGTCGCGAGGCGGATCGCGGTGAACGTCGCGGCATCGATCGCGCCGGTCCGCAGCGCCGCGCGACACAGGAGCGAGTTCGCCGCGAACCCGAGCATCGCCGCGGCGGTCAGGAGCACCAGCCGCGAGCGGCTCATCGCGCGCTATGTGCGGCGCTATGTGCGGCGCTATGTGCGGCGCAGCGGTCGGCCCACGGCATCTCGCCGAGCGCGGCGAGGCCGAGGTCGACGCCGCAGACATCGCAGCGGCCGAACCGATCGTCGTCCGTGTCGATCAGCGTGCGGCGCGCCTCGACCGAGTCGAGCGTCATGCGCAGCACCTCCTCGGGTCGCATGCCGGGCTTGCCGGCGAGGAGCGACGCGAGTGCCGGCGGCTTCTTGCCGGCGAGCACCTGCGCGAGCAGCTCGGAGAGATCGCGGCCGCGCTTCATGATGCCGCGGCGCAGCCGTGCGGTGTCGTCAGGTGAGAACCTCATGCGAACCCTCCACGGCCCAGTGCCGCTCGTCAGGCCGCGAATGTAGACTGCGATCATGGCTCGTCGCCATCACGAGAAGCATCGCAGTGCCCGGTCGGGTTGGTTGCGCGCGGCCGTCCTCGGCTCCAACGATGCGATCGTGTCGACGGCGGGCTTGATGATGGGCGTCGCGGCATCGGATGCGTCGACGACGGCGATCCTCGTCGCGGGCATCGCCGGTCTCGGTGCCGGCGCGATGTCGATGGCCGTCGGCGAGTTCGTGTCGGTGAGCTCGCAGCGCGATTCGGAGCTCGCCGACATCGCGATCGAGAAGCAGGAGCTCTCGGACTCGCCCGACGCCGAGCTGGCGGAGCTCGCCGGCATCTATCGCGAGCGCGGTCTCGACAAGGACCTCGCGATGAAGGTCGCAAAGCAGCTGTCGGCGCACGATCAGCTCGCCGCCCACCTGCGCGACGAGCTCGGCATCGAGGAGGGCAGCCGCGCGCGGCCGCTCCAGGCGGCGTGGATCTCGGCGGTGAGCTTCGCGCTGTTCGCGATGGTCCCGATCCTCGCGCTCGTCGCGGCGCCGGCGAGCTACCGCATGCCGACGATCGCCGCGGTCACGCTCGCGAGCCTCGCCGCACTCGGAGCGCTCGGCGGCCGGCTCGGTGGTGCATCGATGGGACGCGCGTCGCTGCGTGTGACGCTCGGCGGTGCGTTCGCGCTCGCGGTGACGTTCGGGATCGGCCGGCTCGTCGGTATCAGCGTCTGAGTCAGGCGGTCTTGATCGCACGCTCGCGACGCTCCCAGCGAGCCTTCGCCTTGAGCTTCTCGCCCTCGCGCGTGCGCGGCTCGCCGCGGGACGGCAGGGTGTCCAGGAGCTTCGCGGTCGCGGCGGCGATCTGCGCGACGGCTCGCTCGAACACGGCCTCGGCATCCTTCCCGGGCCTGGGCATGCCGCTCACCTTGCGCACGTACTGCAGCGCAGCGGCGTGGATCTCGTCGGGCGTCGTCGGCGGTTTGAAGTTGTGCAGCGTGCGGATATTGCGGCACATGGCGTCCTCTTTGTAGCAAGGCAACCGGCCCTCCGGCGAGGTGTCTTCGCACCATGCGCCTGCTGGCCGTCCTGGGAATTCTCATTGCCACTGCCTCGAACGCCAGGGCCGACTGCGCGATCCCGCAGTGGGTCGGTACCGCGACCGGCACGAAGGTGCCGCTGCGCGGGTCGCTGTTCGTCCACGACGAGCGCCTGCGGTGGGACGAGGCGGCACCGCCCGATCTCGACGTCGGCTGGACGGGCACGGTGTACGTCCAGGTCACGCGCGTGGAACCGGCGGTCGCTCGCATCGACTACGTCGGCGCCGACCGGGCGGAGATCCAGATCCGCCACCGCTATCGCGACGAGATGTCGACCTACACGCTCGACGAGACCTGGACTGTTCCGGCAAGAAAACCGCACGTGTTGCAGTACTGGCACAACGCGTCGGAGTGGGCGTGCTCGTCGAGCGACGAGCTGCTGATCCAGCTCGACCAGCCGACGGCTGCCGTCCGTGCGCGCTGGACCTACGGCGGGCGTACCGTCGAGTACATCGAGGCCGCGCGCACCGACGCGACGAAGGCCGTCGTGTCGTTCGGCAAGGTCAACTGCGGCGGCACGTCGATCCCGATCGATCAGCTCGCCGACGGTGGCGAGCTCGAGCTCTACGCGATCCGGCTCGACGGCAGCGAGGTTCGCATCCCGAACATGCCGCGGCACGTGGCGACGGAGGAGATGCCTGTGCGCGACGACAACTTCGAGGGTGCCTTCACGATCGTCACCGAGACGAAGAAGTCTCCGCATGCGCAGCGCGCGCCGGCCAGCAAGTGGCTCGGGGCGACCGCGCTGCTCGCGCTCGCCGCCGGCGTCCTGCTCGGGTTCCGGCTGCGCGTTCGCGCCCCGACGGACGTGTGACGCGCACCCGCGCTCTGTAGCGCAGCTGACGCCGCGCGCGCAGCTGTGGCGGCCGCGCACGTCCGGGGTTCCCGGTAGCTCGTCCCTGGCGCGCGCCGTGCACCGTAGTGCGACGTGCGGTACCACGCCCTCGCTGCCGACTACGATGGAACCCTCGCGCACCACGGCCTGATCGACGATCAGACGTGGGCGTCGCTGCGCCAGCTCCGCGAATCGGGTCGCAAGCTGATCATGGTGACAGGCCGCGAGCTCGACGAGCTCCTCGGTCTGCTCCAGCACCCGGAGATGTTCGACCGCATCGTCGCGGAGAACGGCGCGGTGCTGTACTGCCCGGGAACGAAGTCCGTCCGGCTGCTCGCGCCGAAACCGCCGGCCGAGTTCGCGCACGAGCTGCTGAGCCGCGGCGTCGATCGCGTCGCGGTCGGCCGCGTGATCGTCGCCGCGTGGGAGCCGCACCAGGACACGATCCTCCACGTCATCCACGACATGGCACTCGAGCTCCAGGTGATCTTCAACAAGGGCGCGGTCATGGTGCTGCCGACCGGCGTCAACAAGGCGACCGGTCTCGAGGCCGCGCTGAAGGAGCTCCGGCTGTCACCGCACAACATCGTCGCCGTCGGCGATGCCGAGAACGATCACGCGCTGATCACGAAGGCCGAGCTCGGCGTCGCGGTGTCGAATGCGCTGCCCGCGCTGAAGCATCACGCCGACGTGCTGACGTCCGCCGATCACGGCGCCGGCGTGTCACAGCTGATCGATCGCCTGCTCGCGAACGACCTCGCCGACGCCTCGCCGCCGCGCCACCGCGTCCTGCTCGGCCGGTCCGGTGGCGTCGACATCACGATCGATCCGTACGAGTCGAACCTGATGGTCTGCGGTACGTCCGGCAGCGGCAAGTCCACGCTGACGACCGCGATCATGGAGCGACTGGCCGACGACTACTATCAGTTCGTCATCCTCGATCCTGAGGGTGACTACACGTCGCTCGACTTCGCGGTCGTGCTCGGCAACCCGCATCGCGCGCCGCTCGTCGAGGAGGTGATCGATCTCCTCCGCGACTCGACGCGCAACGCGGTCGTCAACATGCTCGGCGTCGCGGTCGAGCATCGCCCCGAGTACTTCGCGAAGCTCCTGCCGGCGCTCACCGAGCTGCGCACGCGGACCGGGCGACCGCACTGGCTCGTCGTCGACGAGGCACATCACCTGCTGCCGTCGACGTGGCAGCCCGCCGCCGAGCTGGGCTTCCGGCCGCACGGCACGCTGTACGTCACGGTCCATCCCGGTAGCGTCGCGGAGCCCGTGCTGTCGACGATCAACACGATGCTCGTCATCGGCGATCATCCCGACAGGACCGTGAAGGAGTTCTGCAAGGTCGCCGGGCTCAAGAAGCCGCCGCACGTCCCGACCGACAAGCTACCGCCGGGGCTCGCGCTCTACTGGGAGACGCGCACGAACAAGACGCTGATCCTCGAGATGCAGCCGGGTCGCAGCGAGCGCGTCCGGCACTCGCGCAAGTACGTCGAGGGTCACCTCGGGTCGCACAGCTTCTTCTTTCGCGGTCCCGACAAGCGGCTGAACCTGCGGGCGCACAACCTGATCCTGTTCATGCTGATGGCCGATGGCGTCGACGACGACACCTGGACCTATCACCTGCGCAACGGCGAGTACTCGAAGTGGTTCCGCACCGACCTCAAGGACGGCGACCTCGCCGATGCCGCGGCGCAGATCGAGCACGACGCGTCGCTGTCGCCAACGGTGAGCCGCAACCGGATCCGCCAGGAGATCCAGAAGCGCTACACGCTGCCGGCCGACGAGGCGAGCGGCGTGATCGAGGACTGAGGCTCGGGGGCACGCTCGATCTTGCCGTCGGCATGGCGCGCGAACCGGCCCTCGGTGCCCGCGTGGACCGGGTCGTCGACCGGCCACGGCCAGCCGCCGAACTGGGTACGGCGGTAGTCCTGGAACGCCTGCTCGATCTCCTTCGGCGTGTTCATCACGAACGGGCCGTACGACACGACCGGCTCTCCGATCGGCTTGCCCTGGAGCAGCAGCAGCTCGGCACCGTCGGGACCGGCGACGAGCCGGGCCTCCGCGTTGCCGCGCAGCCGGACGCCGGCGTGCTTCGACAGCGACGTATCGGAGACCGTCACGCTCGCGCCGCGGAAGAAGTAGATCGTCCGGTTCGTCGTCGCGTGGGTCGCCGGTAGCGTCCACTCCGCGTTCGGCGCCATCTTGATCGACCAGATCGCGACGTCGGAGTCGGCACGCGCGGCCCACGAGTCCGGCGGCGGCGCCTGCACGCGCGTATCGCCGAGCGCGCCGGCGATCACGGTGACCTCGGTCGTGCGGCCTGCAGCGTCGCGCGCGACGTGACGCGGGATCGTGTGATCCCACAGCATCGAGAAGTACGGGTTCACCATCTTCGATGCGCGCGGCAGGTTGAGCCAGATCTGGAACAGCTCGAGCGGGTTGCCGTTCTTCGCATCGAGCAGCGGGAACATCTCCGAGTGGACGATGCCCTTGCCGGCGGTCAGCCACTGCACGTCGCCGCGACCGAAGCGCGCGGCGGCGCCGAGCGAGTCTGAGTGATCGATGAGGCCGCGGCGGACGATCGTGACCGTCTCGAACCCGCGGTGCGGGTGCTGCGGGAACCCCGGCACCGTCTCGCCGTGATACATGCGCCAGCCGTCCTTGCCGGCGAAGTCCTGGCCGATGTCGCGGCCGGCGAGCGACGCCGCCGGACCGAGCTTGGCGTTGCCGGCGGGATACGCGTCGTCGTGGTGCACGCAGAACAGGAACGGATCGAACGTCTGCCACGGGAAGCCCAGCGGCAGCACGGCAATGACGGGTTCGTCACTCATGGTCATCCATCGGTAAGTCGACGCCAGTGTCTCAGCAATCTCGCCGAGCGAGTAGGACTGTTCCGGCACCGCGACATCGCTGTCAGAGCTTTTCCGCGGCGAGGCAACTCGCGGACCGCAACACGACGAGATCGCTACGGACGTGCCGGCACATGCGTTGCCATCGCGACAGGGCGGAGGTCGCGAATGCGTCTGCGCTTGCTCTACCTGCTCGTCACTGTCGGCTGCGCCGGCGATCTCGCCGCCGGCGACGGCTACTACGGGGCCGGCGATGCCGGGGCGTCGTCCGACGCTGGCTTCGTCGGCTGCCTGTCCTCGAACGAGTGCCCGGCCGGCACGATCTGCAACGAGTTCGGCCGGTGCGTCGCCACGCCGCCGCCGTCGGGAGATGGCGGAGTGCCTCCGCCTCCTCCCGAGACGGAGATCGACTACGGGCCTCCGATCAGCTCGCAGCGCTACGTCTACGTCGCGATGACCGCGAACGACGAGCTCGCGCGGATCGACGGTCGCACGCTGTCGGTGAAGTCGACCGCCGTCGGCCATGCGCCGAAGGTCGTCGGCACGATCCCGGGCAGCGACGGCGCGGTCGTCCTCGACTCGACGAACGGAACCGCGACGATCGTCCGGCCGACCGGTGACACCGATACCAAGCGCGTGCTCGGCACGCTCCAGCGCCTGAACCGCCTCGACATCGATCCGAGCGGCCGGTTCGCGGTGATCTGGTTCGATCTCGCGAAGGCGCTCGCCGAGGGAAACAGCGTCAACGGCGGCAGCTTCCAGGACGTCACCGTGCTCGCGCTCGCCCAGGGCAACGAGCGCGCGGTCAACCTCACCGTCGGGTTCCGCCCGCGCGAGGTCCAGTTCGACACCACCGGCAATCGTGCGTTCGTGATCACCGAGGACGGCGTGTCCGTCATCGATCTCGCGACCGCGACGATGGGGGCGCCGAGCATCGTGCCGCCGATCCCGGTCGCGAGCATGCTCGTCCCACCGGCCGACATCGAGGTCGACATCGTCGCGACCGGCGAGTGGGCGGCGGTGCGCCAGGCGGGCGCGTCGAGCTTGCGCGTCGTCAACGTCGGCAGTAACCCGGGCCAGGCGTACACGGTGCCGCTCGCATCGCCGGCGACCGACATCGACCTCGCGCCCGACGGCAGCCGCATCTACGCCGTCCAGCGTGACGCGAAGGTGCTGTCGGTGATCGACGTCCCGGCGGACGCGATCGACAACACCGGCGTCGAGTCGATCGACCTCACGAACGCGACGCTCGGCTCGCTCGTACTGTCGGCCGACGGCAATCGCGGCCTGCTGTTCACGAACGCGACGCTCGACGAGCGCATCACGCTCGTCAAGCTCGACGAGCCCGGCTATCCGATCGTGACGTGGCCGCTCAAGAAGAGCGTGCGCGCGGTCGGCATCTCGCCGACGGGGGACACCGCGCTGCTCCTCGACGCGAAGGCATTCGGCGATCCCGCGACGGCGACGTCGTTCGACGACTACATCGACAAGAGCTACGGCTACACGCTGCTCGATCTCGCGACCGGGTTCGGCAAGCTGCAGATCACGCCGGTCGACCCGGGCCCGTTCGTCTACTCGCTCGACGGCAGCAAGGTCTACGTCGCGCTCGACGGCGGCGATGCCGCGACCGCGGTGCGCGCGATGCAGGTCGTCACGACGCAGACCGGCGTCGTCACGAGCAAGCAGCTCGGCTCGGCGCCGTCGTCGGTCGGCATCCTGCCGGGCGCAGACCAGGCGTTCGTGTCGCAGCGGCATCCGCTCGGCCGGGTGTCGTTCCTCGATCTCGTCAGCGACGGTGTCCGCACGGTCACCGGCTTCGACCTCAACAGCAACATCGTGAACTGAGGGTCCCATGAAGAAGCTCCTCGCACTCTCGCTCCTCGCCGCGACCGCGCTGTCGGGTTGCTGGCTCGAGGACGATCGACCGATCGTCTGGGACCGCAACCGCACGGTGCTCGGCCCGATCTCGATGAAGTCGCAGATCGCGTACATCGATTCGGCGCTCGACCGCGTGACGCTGCTCGATCTCGCGAACGACCAGCCGACGATCTCGACGACGCTGATCGGGCGCCGCGCCGTCGTCGCGGTGCCGAGCCCCGATCGCCACCTGCTGTTCGTGATCACGCGCGGCGAGGAGGCGATCCACGCCGGCGAGATCGATCAGCCGCCGCTGCTGTGGGTCGTCGATACCGTCTACAAGGACCGGCCGGCGGTCGCGTACAAGATCGGCTCGCCGTTCGATCGCGTCGCGGTCGCGCCCGACAACTCGATGGTCGTCGCCTACTTCTCGGCGGCGGGCCCCGACGAGGCCGGCTTCTTCCGCAACCCGAACGAGGTCGCGGTGATCCACCTGAACGAGGAGCCCGGCGATGCGAACCCGGTGCTGAAGACGCTGCGCTCGTTCGGCTCGGTGCCCGAGGGCATCACGCTGTCGCCGCCGATGGTCGTCCCCGGCTCCGCCGATGCCGATCCGCGGACGTTCGCGTTCGTGCTGTCGTCGAACAACCTGACGCTTCTCGACGCGTCGCACCCCGATCGCCGCGAGGTGTCGATTCGCCTCGACCTCGGCGGCACCGCCGTCGTGCCTCGCGAGGTCGTGTTCGCGCCGCACACGGCGAGTGCCTTCGTCCGCAGCGACAACGCGCGCGACGTGCTTCAAGTCCTGATCGAGGGCGTCGCGCCCGAGACGCCGAACGGCAACGACTTCAAGCCGCAGCTCGCCGAGCTCGGCGCCGGCGGTGGGCCGAGTGACATCGCGGTCTACGACGATCCGAACGGCACGCGCTACGTGCTCGCCGCGACGCCGAACACCGGCGAGGTCGTCGTGATCGACGCGGACACCGCACAGTTCCGCTCCGTGCCGGTCGCCGCCCCGATCGATCGAATCCTCCTGTTCCCGACCGGCGTCGACACGCCGCCGACGAAGGCGCTGTTCGCGTCGATCTCGGCGAAGCAGTCGACCGTCCACGTCCTCGACCTCGTCCACATCGAGGATCCGCTGACGCAGGCGAGCATGCGCACGATCAAGCTCGCGCAGCCCGTGCGCGATGTCGTGCCGGTCCCGGGTCGCGACCTCGCGATGCTCGTCCACGACGACGCGCGCACCGTGCTCGGCCTGCTCGACATGGACACCGAGTCGACGTCACCTCTGCTCGGCGTCGGCAAGCTCGACTCGTACGACTTCTCGCCGAGCGGCTCGTACCTGATCGGCGCGACGCCGAACGTGTCGCGCATCGGCTTCGTCGCACTCGACAACCTGCATCCGACCGACTTCCGGCTCGACGACCCGCCGTACCGCGTGCTGTCGACGGCGAACGCGAAGGTGTTCGTCGACCACGGCGACCCGCTCGGTCACGCGACGATCATCCCGTCGCCGACCGCGACACGCGACGACGCGCTCGTGCTCACCGGCTTTCTCACCACCAACCTCCTCGACCAGGGGCCCTGAACCATGCGGACCGCAGCACTCCTCACCGTGCTCCTCGCGACCACCGCCGCGCACGCCGGCGGCGCGAACGAGCTCGCCATCGGCTCGTCATCGCGCGGGCTCCACTCCGACTCCGCGAACGCTGTGACCGCGGACAGCCTCGGCAGCGGCACGATCGGCATCGGCCGCGCACTCGCGATCGAGCTCGTCCCGGGCCTGCGCCTGTCGGCGATCGGCAACTTCAGCTGGGGCGGCGCCGACGGTCAGATGTTCCAGACCATGACGACCGAGCTCGACACGCTCGCGTTCACCGCCGGTGGCCGCGCTCGTTACCCGCTGCGTACCCGATACGTGGTCGCGACGGCGCGCCTCGACATCGGCATGGCGCGCGCCGCGCTCGCGATCCGCGACGGCAGCGGCCACACCGCGAGCGATCACGGGTGGGGCGCGACGTCGACGGCGGCCGCGGGGCTCGAGCTGTACGCGGTGGCGACGTCGCGGTTCAAGCTCGGCCTGCGGCTCGAGCTCGGCTACACGGCGACGTCGAACGTCGAGCTCGTCGCGACGCCGGAGACGCAGAGCGAGGGCACGCTGCAGCTGGAGATGACCGCGGCGAGCCTCGGCAGCCTCGATCTCAGCGGCTCGTTCCTCGGCATGTCGGTCGTGTCGCAGTTCTGATCACACTCCATCACGGAGGCCTTACGCTGCCTCCACGATTCTGAAGTATGATGGGGCGTTCACGTGAGACGGGCTACCAAGTCGCCCCTCGGGGATGCCATCCACCGTGTCATCGAGGCACGGGATGTGTTCTGCGTCTATCAACCTGTCGTCGAGCTGAAGACGCAGAAGGTGTTCGCGTACGAGGCGCTCGCGCGCACGAAGGCGCCCGAGTTCGAAGGCCCGCTGCAGCTGTTCGCGGCGGCGGTCGGCGAGGGCGTCACCGGCGAGCTCGGGCGGCTGCTCCGCGGCATGGCGCTCGAGGGTTGCCCGGGACATCCGCTGTTCCTCAACATCCATCCCGCCGAGCTCAACGAGCGCTGGGTCGTCCAGCCAGACGATCCGATCTTCCAGCACACCGAGGACGTCTACCTCGAGATCACCGAGGCCGTGCCGCTCTCGCACTTCCGGCTGTGCAAGGACATGCTGAACGAGGTGCGCGGCCGCGGCGTCCATCTCGTCGTCGACGATCTCGGCGCCGGCTACTCGAACCTCAAGTACATCGCCGATCTGAACCCGCGCGTCGTCAAGCTCGACCGCGATCTGATCGCCGGCCTGCGCATGGACTCGCGTCTGTTCAAGCTCGTGTCCGCGATCGTGCGGCTGTGCAGCGAGCTCGACAGCAAGGTCGTCGCCGAGGGGATCGAGACCGAGGTCGAGCTCGAGGCGGTGATCGCCGCGGGTGCGAAGTACGGCCAGGGCTACCTGCTCGCGCGCCCGGCGCAGCCGCCGCCCGAGATGGCGTGGCCGGCGAGCATGAACCCGATCAAGCACGACGACGTCCGCAAGCGCGTATGACTCGCGCGCTCGCCGTCTTCGCCGTCATCGCCGCGTGTCACCGCGCGCCCGCGCCGACGACGCCGCGGCCACCGGCGCCGCACGGTCCGATCCAGACGACGCCGGAGCAGTCCACCGAGCCGCCGGCGGAGATCACGTGGCAGCGCGTGCGCTCGGCCGGCGACATCCCGCCGACGCCACCGCCCGCGGGTACGTTCCGGGTCCACCTGATCGACGTCGGGACCGGCCTCGCGATCCTGGTCCAGGGCAATGACTTCTCGCTGCTCTACGACGCGGGCACGAACGATGCCGCCGAGAAGCCGGTGCGCGTGCTCGCGTACCTCGCGGCGGCGCTCGGTGCCTCGGGCGACGGGCTGTGCGTCGATCGCGGTCAGCCGGCACCACGCCAGCGGGTCCGGATCGATCACGTCGTGCTGAGCCACCCGCATGCCGATCACGGGTCGGCGATGGACCTCGTGATCCACTGCTACGACGTCGCGAACATGTGGGACTCGGGGCGGGTCAACCAGACCGTGTTCTATCGCGAGATCGTCGAGGCGATCGGCAGGTCGGTGGCGCTGCACTACCACACGGCCGCCGATGTCCCGTCCGATCACGTCCGCGGCGTGAAGGGCGTCGAGGTCAAGATCGCGAAGTGGGACCGGTTCTCCGAGGGCGACACGATCCGGCTCGGCGAGTCCGCGGCGTTCACGATCCTTCACGCCGAGGGCAAGGACGTGAGGGACATCAACGAGAACTCGATCGTGATCGCGGTCTCGCTCGGCGGCGCGCGCATGCTGCTCGTCGGCGATGCCCCGGCGGGCGAGCGCGAGGACCCGAGCGCGTCGGCCGGCGAGGTCGAGCAGTTCTTGCTCGAGCAGCACGGCAAGGACATTCGCGCCGACATCCTGCAGGTCGGCCACCACGGCAGCAAGACGTCGAGCCGGCGGAGCTTTCTCGACGCGGTGAAGCCGCACCTCGCGCTCGTGTCGAGCGGCCCGAAGGTCTACGGCAAGGTGCGGTTGCCGGATCGCGAGGTGATCGATGCGCTCGGTGCGATCGGCGCGACGATCCTGCGCACCGACGAGCACGATGCCAGCTGCGACATCTCGCAGCGCCTCGGCGGCGATTCGGGCCCGGGCGGCTGCGACTCGTACGTGATCACGATCGCGCCGGGCAAGGTGCCGGATACCGCTCAGCGGAATGCCCTGGCGCCCGGTCTCTCGAGATAGGTTTTCGACGTCGTCCTCGCGAGCCGATCGCCGTCGAACATGTAGCGCCGCACCGTCCAGCCCGCTGCGCTGCTCGACACCTCGAACATCACCTTCGCGAGCTTGAGCTGCTTCGGCGTCGCCAGCTCGCCACCGCCGATGCCGTACATCGGCCCGTGATCGATCAGCAGGTCGAGGCGATCGCCGGTGATGCCGACCTTCTTGTACGACGCCGTCCGCTCCTGCTTCGTCTTGTCCCGCGCGTTGTCGGCGAGGGAGAGGTGGGCGAGCGAGAACAGGATGGCGATCGAGATCAGCGTCTTTCGGATCATGACCGCCCGTATCGACGCGGTCGCCCGGCGGTTGCGCGAGCCGAAAAAGAAAACCCGCCCGGGCTTTCCTTGCCACGGGCGGGGTTTGGGGAGTCGAGCTCGACGTGGGGGGCCGCGCTCGAATCGTTGGCCGAGCTACCAGCTCGCGACGAGGCTCACCCCGGAGTAGGCCGCGTAGCCGCGGACCATCACGTAGGTGTCACCGGCGGGCGCGTTCGAGATCGTGCAGGTCTCCGCGTTGCCGTTGAGGTACGGGCGGCAGCCGTAGCTCGAGGTCGTCGGGCGCGCGCCGGCGCGGGTGTAGAGGTCCGCGTCGCCCGAGCCGCCGCTGATGCGCACGGTCACCGTCGAGCCGGTCGTCGGCGTGAAGCGCCAGTACTGCGCCGAGCCCGAGGCACCCGAGATGTTCGTGACCGCCTGGCCGTTGTTCAGCACCGTGTCACCGCCACCGCCGCCGCTCGACGCGTACGAGCCCTTGAGCGTGACGCCCGAGTAGGCCGAGTAGGCGTTCAGCATGATCCAGTAGGTGCCAGCAGCCGGGTTGGTGAACGTGCAGGTCTCGGCGTTGCCGTTCTTGTACGGGCGGCAGGCGTAGGCCGTCGTCGTCGGCTTGCTACCCGACTGGACGTAGAGGTCGGCGTCGCCCGTGCCGCCGCTGATCGTGATCGTCAGCGAGCTCTGACCGGCCGGGACCGCGAAGCTCCAGAACTTCTGACCACCGGTCGTCGAGTCCGCGACGCCGGTGACCGGCGTGTTGTTCGTGAGGACACCGTCGCCCGGCGGCGGGGGCGGCGGGTAGCCACCGCCGCACGAGCTGGGCGTCGAGCCGACGCCGACTGCCGCCCACGCGCACGAGACCGCGGCCTGCGTCGCCGAGTCATAGCCGAGCTGCTGCGCCGCCTGCTCCGTCGCCGTGCGGAAGCTCGCGTACTTCGAGCTCGACGTCAGGATGTCGGTCTGCGCCTTGTAGATGATGCGGATCGCCTTATCCATGCCGATCGCGGGGACGTTGATGGTCGACTTGCCGCGCGGGTGCGTGCCGCCCTTCGACATGAGGCAGAACGCGAGGTTGCCGATACCCGACGAGTAGTGGACGTCGACGCTGCCGGCGCTGCTCGTCCAGAAGTCCTTCGACGCGCCGTCCTTCGCCGGATCGCACATGAAGCGGAGGCCACCGGTGATCACGTCCTCGCCGAGCAGCCACGTGTCCGCGCTGATCGCGAGCGTGCCGGTCTTGCCGCCGTCGGTCCACGCTTCGACGAACGTGCCGAAGATGTCCGAGAGCGACTCGTTCATGCCACCGGGCTCGCCGCTGTAGACGAGACCCGACTCGTACTCGGTGACGGCGTGCGTGAGCTCGTGTGCGGTCACGTCGACCGAGCGCGCGAGCGGCTTGCAGCCCTGGGACGCGCTGCCGTCGCCGTACACCATCTGCGAGCCGTTCCAGTACGCGTTGCAGTAGTTGTTCGAGTAGTGAACGGTGCTGATGAGCGCCGCACCCGCGTTGTTGTACGAGTCGCGGTTCCAGAAGTTCTTGTACGCCTCGTACGCGTCACCGGTACCGTCGTACGCCGCGTTGACGTCGACGTCGCTCGTCGCCGCCTGACCCTCGCTGCGCTTCAGCGTGCCGGGGATCGAGCTGCCGTTGTTCGCCGAGTACACCTTGCGGTTCTCGGCGAAGTGAATCTGCGGGTGGACCGCGACGATCGAGCCGCTGTCCATGTCGACATAGACGCGATCGCGGACCGGGTCCTGACCGCGCATGCCTTCGACCGTCGTCTCGTATGCCTTGTGGATCGAGCCGTCGTCGACCGCGATGTACACGGCGCGGGTCCCCGACTGGGTCATGCCCGCGTAGCGCGCGTCGGCGCTGATCTGCGACGCGGCCTGCGCCTGCGGGATCGCGTTCGCGCCGAGCGCGGTCGAGATGTCGCCGCGCGCGTTGCCGTTGATGCCGTAGATGGCGCCCTTGACGTCGACGTGCACCACGACCTCGTTGCCGATCACCGGCAGGCCGTTGAACGTCTGCGCGTAGCGGAAGTGGCGGTCACCCTCGTCGTCGACGTTCATGCGCCGCAGGACCAGGTCATCGTTGTGCAGGCGCATCGTCGCGAGGATTCCGGGCAGCGCCGGGCGCAGCGCGTTGTCCATCGCGACGGCGTCGTCGGACTGCATCGCCCCGACCTTCACCATCTCGCCGACGATGTACTGAGGCAGTCCATCCGCGGACCACTCGAGCACTCGGGCCTCGGGGAAGGCACCGAGCGCCGACTGGACATCATCGGGTGCGCCCGTATCGTCCTCCTTCTCCCACCCACTGACTGATGCTTCGCAACCGGCGAGCACGGTGATCGCGATCAGGTAGAGTTGACGACGGCTGGTCATGACCGTTCGCAATTGCGCGGGCAATGCCACAGGGCCCTGCGCATGTTGTGCAGAGACGGTTATCGGCGCTGTCAGTGAGCGCGAGAAAGCGGAGTTACGGCCGTTCGGTTAACTCTTTTGAGGTCAAACCAGTAAGCAGTCGGACACTCCGGGTCGGCCCGTGTGATCCGCGCGTGCACCGATGTAGGCGTTCACCGCCGATGAATCGCCGATGCGGGTCCTCAACCCCGGCCAGCACCTGTCATCCCCACCTCTCCGTACGCTCGTTCTTAGTTGCAATTCGATTGCAATTCGATGCGACAGTCAGTCACGTCGCCACATCCTCCCGTCCCGTTCCGCCACTGCGGGCAGGTGAGCTGGCAGCGACACGCAACCTACATGCTCGTCGAGTTATCGGGGAGATATGCGCGATCCACGTGTGTGGAGCTCGAGACTGGCGTTCACGCGCCGAGGCGACCGCTCCGGGCGGAGCGAGGCCTCGCTCGATGCATCGCCAGGCGTCGCGCACCGGCTCGCCCGCTCGCACTCGATGGGCATGGCCACCGTCTGGAGGCGCCAGCCGGTGACCGCTCGTTCGCACGCGCAAGCGAAAAAACGCGGCTGGCTACGGTCCCGCACGCAGCCAGGCTCCGAGCTTCTGGCACGCTGACTGCGCTCGACCCGGCACTCCGGGCCAGCGTTGAATTCAATGATTTCGGCGCCGAACGGACCTGCGGCCTTCTCTGGTGCGTTTTTGAGCGGTCTGTGAACGTCCCTTAGTTGCTGTTGTCATACTGCTGGGGCAAGGTACCCCTCCCATGCAGACCAACGACAACACCCAGACCACCAGCGAATCCCCGAGCCCGACCCAGGTGGCCCGCTACGCGGAGCTCCAGGCGCTCGTCGCCGGCATGGCTGCTGACTTCGAGAAGTTCTACAAGGACGGCAACAAGGCTGCTGGCACCCGCGTCCGCCTCGCGATGCAGGAGCTGAAGACGTTCGCGCAGACCGTTCGCAACGAGGTCCAGTCGATCAAGAACGAGGGCAAGCCCTCGGCCGACGCGTAACGCGCCGGACTGAACCCCCTCAAATCGCTCGAAAACGGCGATGCTTACGAGGTATCGCGCACGACCCGTGCGCGATTTTTCGTTTTCGGCGCCGCTGCTCCCGTGCGCCGTTCAGGTGCCGAGCACGACCCGCATCCGGCGCCGGCCAAACCGGCCGACCTGGTCGCCGAACCGGCCCGCGATGCGGGTGCCGCAGGCCGAGCACGCGTCGCGGGTCATCCGCGAGGCCAGGATCTCGTACCAGTCGCGCTCGATCACCGCGGCGCCGCAGCCGGGGCACGGCGTCGTGTCGCCCTCCCGGTCGTGGACGTTGCCCGTGTACACGTAGCGCAGCCCGGCTCGCCTCGCGATCGCGCGCGCCTTCTGGAGCGTCGATTTCGGCGTCGGTGGGATGTCCCTCATCTTGTAGTCGGGATGGAACGCCGAGAAATGGAGCGGGACGTCGGGCCCGAGGTCTCCGGCCACGAACTCGGCGAGGGCCGTGAGCTCGGCATCGCTGTCATTGAGCCCGGGGATGAGGAGGGTCGTGATCTCGGTCCACACCGACGTCTCGCGGACGAGGTAGCGCAGGGTGTCCTTCACCGGCTCGATGCTGGACGCGGTGACCTTCCGGTAGAACTCGTCGGTGAACGCCTTCAGATCGACGTTCGCGGCGTCGATCTTCGCGTACAGCTCTCTGCGCGGCTCCGGATAGATGTAGCCGGCGGTCACCGCCACGGTGCGGAGGCCCACGGCGTGGCACGCATCGGCCGTGTCCATCGCGTACTCGGTGAAGATCGTCGGGTCGTTGTACGTGAACGCGACGCTCTCGGCGCCGGCGTCCTTCGCCGCCTTCGCGATCCCCTCCGGGCTCGCGGCGTCGACAAGCCGGTCCATCTCGCGCGACTTGGAGATGTCCCAGTTCTGGCAGAACTTGCACGCGAGGTTGCAACCGGCGGTCCCGAACGACAGCACGCTCGAGCCCGGATAGAAGTGATTGAGTGGCTTCTTCTCGATCGGGTCGACGCAGAACCCGCTCGATCGCCCGTACGTCGTCAGCACCATGCGATCGCCGACGCGCTGCCGTACGAAGCACATACCGCGCTGGCCTTCGTGCAGCTTGCAGTCGCGCGGACACAGATCGCACTGGATGCGGCCGTCCTCGGCCTGATGCCACCAGCGCGCGGGATGTTCGGAATGACCAGTCATCGCGGGGCCGGATCTTCGTGTTTGTCGACGGTGTACCGCATCAGCTGGACCTCGCCAGCGAAGTCTCGCGGCAGGCCACACTTGGTGCGGAGCTCCGACATGAACCGATCCAGCGTCGGCAACCGCTCCCACATCACCGGCAGAAACGTCGCGCGCCGGCCGCGATGGAACAGCACGATGCCGTCGGTGCCCTTGCGGATCTCGTGCTCGCCGGCGATCGACTCGAGCGGCGACAGGATCGACAGCTCGACGTCGAGGTGATCGACGTCGGCGAGCGTGCACGGCCGCGTCCGCGGATCACGCGTGCCCGCCGCGACCGCGTTGTGCGCGACGTCGTCGACGATCGCGCGCTCGGCCTCGAGCGAGCCGATGCAGCCCTGGAGGTGGCCGTTCGCCTTCCACCGCAGCGTCACGAACGTCGCCGCGCGCTCGATGCACCACGCGCCATCGGGCTTCACCGCGACCGGACCGCCGAGTGCCTCGCGCAGCTTCTCGCGCGCGTAGCGGACGAGGATCGGGCCGTAGCTCACGCCGCGTCCTCGTAGATCGCGAACGCGGCGTAGCCGACGACCGCGTCGCGCGGCCCGGCGGTGTCGCCGCTCGAGCGCCGATCGAGGAGCTCGATGCGCAGGCCGCGCTTGCGGGCGATCCACGTCAGGCCGTTGATGCCGATCGATCCACACGCGCGGTCGCCCTCGACGATCGGCTCGCGCGCGACGATCGTCGCGCAGGTCGCCTCGTCGATCGCGCGGCCCTGCGCGTACGGCAGGTGGTGCGACAGATCCGAGCTGATGACGATCAGCGTCTCGGGACCACCCCACAGCTGCTCGAGCACGCGGCCGACCTCGGCGGCGTCCCCGCGCGTGCCGGCGAGCGGGACGATCCGCGCGTCCGGTGCGACGCGCTGGATGAACGGGAGCTCGACCTCGAGCGAGTGCTCGCGCGCGTGGGCGGCTGCGTGTTCCGGAACGCCGGTCGCTGCGAGCGCGGCGGTGTCGACCGCGATCTCGCCGAGCGGCGTCGCGAGCCTCGTCGCGCCCGGCGACACGAGGCCGGCGACGAACACGCGATGCGCAGGACCGACGAGCACGACGCGCGTGATGCGAGCGCCGTGCGGGCGCACGCGCGCGAATGCAGACGCGGCGATCGGACCCGAGTAGACGTAGCCGGCGTGCGGGACGATCAGCGCCTTCGGGCACGGCCCGTCGGGAACGGCGACCCCGTCGAGGAGGCGGTCGACGGTCGCGGCCAGCTCGGCGGCAGACCCCGGGTAGAACGTGCCGGCGACGGCGGCTGCGCGGGTGGTCACGGCGATGGCTAGCATAGCCGCGCACTCCCGGCGTGATCCGGATTCTTCGGAGCTAGCGACGCTCGACGCGGATCGGTAGCGACGCGGGACCGTGGACGTGGAACGCACGGCGTGGCTGCCATGCGCTCGACGAGGCGTGCCGGATCGACCGGACGCGTGGAAGCAGCTCGGCGAGCACGACCCGCGCTTCGAGTCGCGACAGGGGGGCGCCGAGGCAGAAGTGGATGCCGTGGCCGAATGCGATGTGCGGGTTGGGATCGCGCGCGATGTCGAAGTCTCCGGCGCTCGCGAACTGCGCCGGATCGCGATTCGCCGCGCCGATCACGGGCAGCACCATCCTCCCCGCCGGGATCGAGACGCCCGAGAGCTCGACCGGCGTGCGCGTCGCGCGGAAGATCGCCTGCGCCGGCGAGCGGAATCGGAGCGTCTCCTCGATCGCCGACGGCAGCAGCGCTGGCTCGGCGTGGAGGCGCGCGAGCTGGTCGGGGTGATCGATCAGGCACACGAGCACGTTGTCGATCAGGTTGGTCGTCGTCTCCGTCCCGGCGGCGAGCAGGAGCTCGAAGAACCGGAGCAGCTCGAGATCGGTCAGGTGTTCGCCGTCGACCTCCGCGGCAACGAGGCGCGCGAGCAGATCGTCGCGCGAGGCGGCTCTCCGCTCGGCGACGTGCGCGGCGAGGTAGTCGCGCATCTCCGCATCGGCGCGCGCGAACGCCTCGCTCGCGCCGAGCGCCTCGGCCGGCGAGCCCATGATCGTCGACGCGAGGTTCATGATCGCCTGGCTCCATGCCGTGAGGCGCGGCACGTCGCCTGCGGGCAGCCCGAGCATCTCGCCGATCACGAGCATCGGAAGTGGTGCGGCAATCGCGGCCTCGACATCGAAGGTATCGGTCGAGAGTGCGTCGTCGACGAGCGTGCGCGCGAGCTCGGCGATCCGGGGTTCGAGCGCCGCGATCGAACGCGACGTGAACGCGCGATTGACGATCGCCCGCAGCTTCGTGTGGCGCGGAGGGTCCATGAACAGGAGCCACTGGAAGTCGACGCCGCGCGAGACACCGACCGCCGACATGAACGTGTCGGGATCGTGGAGCGCGCGCCGGACGTCGTCGTAGCCGAACAGGAGGTACAGGTCGGCCTCGCGGACATGGAGGACCGGCGTCGTCGCCCGGAGCTGGTCGTACGCCGGGTACGGATCGCGGCGCATGTCTTCGTTGAAGAGGTCCATCGCAGGGGTAGTCTAGGAAGGCGGCACATGGTGCGCTTGAACGATTCCCGGATCGGCGCGCTGCTCGTCGACGCCTACGGCGTGCGCGCGACGACGCGGACCGCATCGAGCCCCCACGCGCAGCACGGCATCGCGCTGTTCGTGACGCTCGAGCACGACATCGAGATCCGCTGCTCCGGCGAGCGCGTGCGAGGCCGCGCCGTGATCGTCCCGGCCCACGTCGAGCACGAGGTGCGGAGCCCCGGCGCGACGCTCGGTGTCTGCTTCGATCCCGGATCGGTGCCTCGGCTCGCGGCGAGGGCGAGGCGCGCCGGTCGAGTGTGCGCGCTCGACGGTCGCGAGCACGATCATGTCATCGGCGCCGCGCTCTCGATCCGCGCCAGTCTCGATCGCGGCGCCGTGCTCGCGGGCTTTGCGGACGAGGTCGCCGCGGTGCTCGGCACCGCGTCCCCGCTGCGTGTCGATGCTCGCGTCGAGGAGGTCGCGCGTACGCTGCGCGATCCCGCGCGCGAGGTGCCCGACGTCGGGATCTCCGACGCTCACCTCCAGGCGCTGTTCACGCGCGATATCGGCGCGCCGATCCGGACCTACCGGCTGTGGCGACGGCTGCTTCGCGCGCTCGGCGAGATGGCGCGCGGCGACGCGACGACCGCGGCCCACGCGGCGGGCTTCGCCGACCTCGCGCACTTCTCGCGGACGTGCCGGCGGATGCTCGGCTATTCGCCGACCGGGATCCGCGACGGGGTCAGCGCGCTGTAGCGCGGGCGTCGCGATGGATGCGATCGGCGTACGGCGTCGCCATCGTGCCGGTCGGCACCGGGACCTCGCGCGACGACGACACCTTCGCCCACGACTTCAGCGCGGCGACCGCGGTCGTGCGCTCGGACGGCGTCAGGCTGTAGATGCCGCTCGACCAGTGGCTGCCGCGCGCGACGCTGTACACGAGCGTGTCCTTGTCGGTCGGGATCTCCGGATAGCCCGCGCCCCACGGATCCCACTCGCCGCCGATGAACAGGATGCGATCGGGTCCGGTCGCGAGCCACTCGGCGAGGCCGCGCGGCTTTCCCGGATCGTACGCGGGCACGGCCGCGGGCAAGTACGCCGACCAGTCCTCGTAGGAGAACTGCAGGAGGTCGTCGAGGTAGCCGTGCGTCCAGACCGGGTATCCGAGCTCGTTATGGTCCTGGTAGAGGTACTGCTGGCCGTACTCGACGAGATCGGCGTCGCCGTACGCCGCCGGGCTGCCGGTCCGCGCGAGGAACTCGAACAGCTCGTCGTCGGTCGCGGTTGGCGGCGGCACCTCCGCGCAGTCGGGCTCGCCGCGCGTCATCCAGAACGAGAACTCGAGCTCGACGATCGCGGTCTCGGTCGCGTGCGCGACGCCCGCGATGCTGTACTCGGCCATCGTCGCGGCACGTTCCTCCATCGCGGCGCGACGCACGAGCATCTCGCGGGCGGCGGCGCGGAGCGCGGTCGTGCAGCTGTCGATGCCGATATCGTCGACGACGGTCGCGTAACGAAGGTCGGGGTGATCGGTGATCACCGGCGCGACATACGCGACGACGGCATCGAGGTCCTCGGGATGCAGCCACAGGTGAAACAGCGAGTTCTCGCCGCCCTTGCTGCCACCGGTCTGGATCGTCGTGCCGGTGTAGACCATGCCGAGCTTCGACAGGATCGCGTGCTCGTCCTCGACGTTCTGGTGGACGGTGAGCTTGGACCAGTCGACGCTCTCGGACCGCGACTGATCGTAGAACCGGTACTCGAGCGAGAGCTGGTTTGCGGCCAGGACCGCGGCGGGCTCGCTGAGCGATCGGCGGCGGCCCGCGCCGTAGCCCGAGGTGTAGAGCACGAGCGGCGCGCCGGGATCGCGGTGCATGAGGTACGCGTGCTGGGTGAACGTGCCGGCGCCCGGGCTATCGTGATCGATCGGCTGCTCGAACGTCACGTCGAAGTAGCGATAGCCGGGCTCGGGCGTGAAGCCCATCGTCGGCGGGGCCCATTCGGTGATCGCGACGCCGGGCAGCTCGCCGATCTGCTCGAGGATGTCCTTCGGCGTGCCGTCGGTGCACGCGCCGCACACGGCGAGCGCGGCGGCGAGGGCGACAGGTCGCATCGGCCGAGTATGGCCTAGCGGCGGAGCGCGGCGAGCGCCTTTCGCGCCGAGCCGGGTGTCTTTCGAAGGTCGCGCCACGGGTCGCCGTGCTTTGCCAGTCGCGCGCGGATCTCGGTCAGCGTGAACGTGTCGGCGCGCAGCGCCTTGTCGGCCAGCTCGTCCCACTCGATCGGCGTCGAGACCGGCGCCGTCGGCTTGCCGCGGAGGGAGTACGCGGCGACGAACGTCGCGCCCGGCGCGTTGCGGAGCGTGTCGAAGAACAGCCGACCCTTGCGGTCCTTCTTGTAGAACTCGAGCGTGACGAGGTCGGGATGGCGCTCGACCATCCGCTTGCCGAGCTCGTTGCAGAGCGTGTGCGCGTCGTCGAAGTCATCCTCGCCGTCGAGCGGAACGACGACGTGCAGGCCCTTCGAGCCGGTCGTCTTGACGTACGCCACGAGCTTCAGTGCGGCGAGCTCGTCGCGCAGGAGCAGCGCGGTCTCGCGCACGAGCTCGAACCCGCCGTCGGGTGGATCGAGATCGAACACGAGCAGGTCGGGATTCGTGCCGTTGTCCTCGCGGCTCGTCCAGACGTGGAACGCGAGCGCGCCCTGGTTCGCGAAGTACACGAGCGCCGCCTGCGAGCTCGCGAGCGGGTAGGTGACGAGCGTCTTGCCGCCGATCGTCACGCGCTCGATCCACGGCGGGTAGTGCTTCTGCACGTGCTTCTGGAAGAAGCCGCCGCCCGCGAGCCCCTTCGTGTAGCGCTCGATCGTCAGCGGCCGGCCATGGAGCTCGGGCACCATGATGTCGGCGACGTCGCGGTAGTAGTCGATGACGTCACCCTTCGTGATCCCGACGGCGGGGAACACGACGCGGTCGACGTTCGTCGCATCGATCGTGACGTCGCCGAACGTGTACTTCTTCTTGACCGGCACTTACTGCGCGGTCGCGCCGGCCGACGCCGACACCGATGCCGAGACCTCGATCGACACGTCGAGGCGCGCCTGGATGTTCGCGGTCGCGGCGACGACGCCCGCGATCTGCGCGGCGACGCACGCACCCTTGGCGCCCATCTCGCCGGCGAGATCGCCGGAGGCGCGGACGAGCGATGCGCCGGTCTGTACCCACAGCACGACGGCCTTCGCGGTCAGCTCGAGCTTCTTGCTCGCGGTGAGCAGCTCCGGCACGCCGACGTTGATCGCCGCCATCGCCTTGTTCCACTTCGTCGCGTCGACGACGGTGACGTCCTGCTGGACGATCTCGGTCTTCGCCGGCGTGCACGTCGTGTGCGTCGTCGCGCGGATCTCGGCGGACGCCTTGCACTCGGCGCTCGCGTCGACATTCGCGTAGCCCTCGCAGCTCCCCGAGCAGCTGCCACGGCACGTGCCGTTGCACTGACCGTTGCACTGACCGCCGCCACCACCGCCCGCGCACTGGCCGTCGCACGCGCCGTTGCACGTGCCTCCGCAGCGACCGGAGCACTGGACGTCGATGTCGGCGACGGCCTTCGCCTCGCACTCGGCGGCGAACCCGGCCGTGAAGTCGACGTCGGTCTTGCACACCGGCGGCGTGTACTTCGTGACGAGCCGCTTCTCGGTCTTGATGCTGACCTGCAGGTTCGCGTCGAGCTCCTGCTTCGCACGCATGCAGACGGTGCGGGTGTCGCCGTCGGGGCTGACACCGAGCTCGCCGGCCATCTTCGCGCACGCGTCGCGGACCGAGGTCTCGAGCTCGTAGCTCGACCGATCGAGCTCGGCGGATGCGACGAGGAACGCGTAGAGCTTGCGTCCGACGTTGCTCGTGTTGATCGAGCCACACGCGTCGGGGTTGATCCCCGCACCACCACCGCCGCCGCCGCCCCCGCGACCGCCACGCTGACCCGGCGGTGGACACGCCGACAGCACTGCCACGCACACGACACCCAGAGCCGCACCCAGGAGCTTCATGCGGCCATGATCGTGTGATCCAGCGAGGGCACGCAAGCTACGCATCGACGAAAGCGCCGAGCTCCGTGAGCTCGCCGCGATCGAAGAACAGCCGCTCGCAGCCGTCGCACCAGTCGTACTCGACGTCGCCCGCGCCGAGCAGTGCGATCATGTCGCGATCGCACTCGTGACAGCGCGCCGTCGTCGTCCGGTGCT
This sequence comes from Pseudomonadota bacterium, assembly GCA_023386455.1. Taxonomy (GTDB): domain Bacteria; phylum Myxococcota_A; class Polyangia; order Haliangiales; family Haliangiaceae; genus JABFXX01. Next base: position 32,087 of record JAEWJO010000348.1, read on the forward strand.
CGTGCGCGCGCTGCACGCCGCCCTCGATCACCGACGCGAGCCCGACCGACTCGATCAGCTCGTTCTCGCCCTTGTCGAGCGCGATGCCGCCGCACCCCGGGCAGCGATCGATCTCGATCGAGTGAACCATTGTCGCCGCCATCTCGGTTCCACAGCCCGGACACTTCATGGGCGCCATCCTATCCAAACCACACGAACGTTTGTCGGTGATCGGCGGCCAGCGACATGAGCACCGCTTACCAGCGGTCTGCGCTAGGGTCGCCCGCATGGTGCGTCGTGACGACGACGGAAGTCCCACCGGGCAACCGGCTGGCAATCCGTCGTCACGCTGTGATGATCCAGCGGGTGCAAGTCCCGCCTCGGTAAGCGCCAGAGCGCCGAGTAGCAGAC
>JAEWJO010000391.1 GCA_023386455.1 Pseudomonadota bacterium
CCGGCAGCCGAGCGCGCGCCACGTACTACGGCTTGCGCGCGGCGTCCTGGCGCTCGATCTCGGCGATCTTCGCCTCGACCTCGCCGGCGTGGACGCGATCCATCCCCTCGCGCATCTCGCGGAACGCCTGGCGCGCTTCCTTGGACGACATCTTCGACTTCGCGAGCTCGACGCAGATGAGGCACATGCCTACACCTTAGCGCGAGAGATCTCGGCGCGCAGAGCCACCTCGACTTCTGATGCTGACTCGTGCAACGTGCGCTCGATGCCCGAGTCGCTGACGCTCGCCCCGACGGGAGATCCGCGCGTGTTCGCCGCACCGGATGGCCGCCGCATGTCGCCGCCGGCGGACTGGGCGTGCCTTCCGCCTGGCGATGCGGGGCTCACGCGTCGTGTGAAGGCCGCAGGCCCGTCGTGGGTCGTGATCGAGCAGCGCGGCCGCAAGAAGTTTTCGAAGGGCCTGTGGGCACCGCGCGCGAACATCGACAGCGCACGCGCCGCGCTCGACGCCGAGCGCTCGACCGAGAGCTACGCGAGGAAGCGCCAGTCCGACGTCGCGCGCCGCGAGCGGACGCATGCCGCGTACGCGGTGTCGTTCGAGCAGGAGGTGCACGCGTTCCTCGGGTTCGCGCCGCGCTGGGACGACCTCGGCCGGCTCGTCGCACGCCTGGTCGCCGCGCACGCGACGCCGGTCGGCAGCGGCACCGTCGCGCGCACGCAGCGCATCTCGATCGAGGAGCGCGCCGAGGCGGCGGTGATCGCGTGGATGCGCCATCAGACGACGAGCTACGACAACATGCAGATCGCCCGCGTCGCCGGTGCGCGCCGCGAGGTCCGCCGCGAGCTCGCCCAGATCTCGCGCGCGGTGATCGATCTCCATCGTCGCGACACGCCGCATGCCCCGCGCGCGTGCACGCTGTGCATGGCGGTCGACGAGGCGACGCTGATCTAGAAGTCTCGCGATTTCGGGCAGTTCGTAGATTTCGCGAGAAATCGCGCCGGCGGTGTCGATCCGGCGGTCGGTCATCCGTCGTCCGGTCATGACGACGCTGACCGCGAGCCTCCGCAAGGCTCTGACCGCCTTCACGTTCACCACCCTCATCGCGGGAGGCTGTGCCTCTCGGCAGGAGACCGCCATGACGAAGCCGACGACCACGACCACGACCGCGCCGCAGACCTCGGCCACCTCGACGCCGACCAAGAAGGGCTACTTGCCCGCGAACGGGCTCAGCTACTACTACGAGATCCACGGCCAGGGAGAGCCGCTGCTGCTGCTCCACGGTGGGCTCGGCTCGATCGAGATGTTCGGCCCGGTGCTGACGAAGCTCGCGGCGACGCGCCAGGTGATCGCGGTCGACCTCCACGGTCACGGCCGCACGCGCCTGGGCGATCGCAAGATGAGCATCATCGACATGGGCGACGACATGGCCGCGATCATCGAGCAGCTCGGCTACAAGCAGGTCGACGCGATGGGCTATTCGCTTGGCGCCGGCGTCGTGTTCCGCCTCGCCGTGCAGCATCCGGGGAGGGTGCGCCGGATCGCGCTCGTGTCGGCCGGCTTCTCGTCGGACGGCTTCTATCCCGAGCTCAAGCCGTTGCAGGCGCAGGTCTCGAGCGCCGCGCTGCCGTACATGAAGGACACGCCGATGTACAAGGGCTACGTCGCGATCGCGCCGGACGCGAACGAGTTTCCAAAGCTCCTCGATCGGATCGGCGAGCTCATGCGCGAGGACTACAACTGGGCCGAGGACGTCAAGAAGCTGAAGATGCCGGTCATGCTCGTGTGCGGCGACAGCGACATGTTCCGCCTCGATCACGAGGTCGAGTTCTACAAGCTGCTCGGCGGCGGCCTGAAGGACGCCGGCTGGCAGCGCGAGCACCAGAGCCAGAATCGCCTCGCGATCCTGCCCGACGTCACGCACTACGACATGTTCCTCGCGCCCGCGCTCGTGCCGACCGTGCTCCCGTTCCTGGACGGCAAGAAGGGCTCGCAGAGCTGGGCCGAGCAGGTCGCCGGAAACTGAATCGACGACGCGGCGCGACGCCCGACCGGCGCCGCCGTTTTGCGAGCGTGGGGGAGGGGCTTTTGCTACTCTCGTCGGCCGAGGATGTGGCAGGAAGGGCAGCAAGACCCCGCGCTGGTGCCGGGCACCATGGTCGGCGAGTACCGGATCGAGGGGCTGGTCGGCGAGGGCGGCATGGGCCAGGTCTACGGCGCCGTGCACCCGGTCATCGGCAAGCGCGCCGCGATCAAGGTGCTGCTGCCGGAGATCTGCCGCAACGCGCAGATGGTCGAGCGCTTCGTGATGGAGGCGCGCGCGGTGAACCAGATCGGTCACCCGAACATCGTCGACGTGTTCGCGTTCGGAGGCTTGCCCGACGGCCGGCAGTACATGGTGATGGAGTGGCTGCGCGGGATGGCGCTCGCCGATCGCCTGAAGCGCGGCATCATGACCATCCCCGAGACGTGCGACGTGCTGTACGGCGTCGCCGCGGCGCTCGACGCGGCCCACGCGGCCGGCATCATCCACCGCGATCTCAAGCCGCACAACGTGTTCCTCGTCGAGGTCCGCGGCGCGAAGCCGCTCGTGAAGCTGCTCGACTTCGGCCTCGTCAAGCTCTCCGACAACGACGATCCGCGCATGGAGCGCACGCGCGCCGGCGCGTTGCTCGGCACGCCCGCATACATGTCTCCCGAGCAGGCGCTCGGCCGCTCCGTCGACACGCGCAGCGACAACTACGCGTTCGGCGTGCTCGCGTTCGAGATGCTGACCGGCCGGCTGCCGTTCATCGAGGACACGGCGATGGCGCTGCTCGTCGCGCACATGCAGCAGCCGCCGTCGCCGCCGTCGGCGATCGCGCCGGGGATTCCGCCGGAGCTCGACAACCTCGTGTTCGCGCTGCTCGCGAAGGATCCGGCGGCGCGGCCGTCGCTCCAGCAGACGATGCAGGTGCTCGGCTACTACCGCGACACGCAGCATCCCTCGAACGCGCCGACCGGCGAGCGCCGGCCGGTGCACGCGCAGATGACGGTGATGCAGGCGCCGAACGCGGCGGTGCTGTCGACGATGGGCTCGGCGAGCGGCGAGCGCGTGCTCACGC